>CALFYB010000297.1 GCA_937952995.1 uncultured Caulobacteraceae bacterium | reverse complement strand
CCGCATGGTCCTTAAAGCCGCCTCTTTAGCCCAAGCCGCTACGGACTTCCTCTGGACCAAATCAGGTCTTGACCAGCTAGATCTAGAGGAGGCCGCCTGAGGCGGCCAAGGGCGCGCCGTTCGGCGCGCCTTAAGCTGCGCCGCGCAAAACATCGCGCGCCGCTTCAGGCATACCCGCGATAACCGATAGATAGGCGCTGGCAGTGGCATCGGGTTGCCTGCGCCCCTGTTCCCATCCTTTGAGTGTCGCCAGCGGAATATGATAGACGCTGGCGAAGGCCTGCTGCGATAGCCCCAATCCCTCACGGATTGAGCGTACATCAGGCACTGCTATAGTGTGGGTGCGTGCGACGTTGCTTAGCCCTTTTGCATGGGCAGCGGCTTCAGACATGGCGGCTATAAGATCGTCACCAAAATTGCTCATCACATACCTCCTTGGCCAATATCCGCCGATGATTTGATGATCGCCGCGAAATCGGCGACCGCCTTCTTCTCTTCGGGCGTTAGGTCCGTCGCCTGCGACTTGGCATAGGCAAGAAGCAAATAAATGGGGCAGCCCGAGTTATAATAGAAATAGATCACCCGAGTGCCGCCCCGCTTTCCACTTCCCGTCTTGCTCCAGCGCAGCTTTCGCACGCCGCCAGTGCCCTGGATCACATCGCCCGCTTCGGGATTGAGGGCCACGTAATTGACTAGTTCAGCCAATTCCGCCTCGTTCCATATCTTGGCTGCCGCTCGCGCAAAGGCGGAGGTCTCGGCAACTGTTATCAGGCGTCTGATCATGAGGACGAGTATACGTCAATGACGTCCTATTGCAAGCGGTTACCAAGACCAACGGCCTCCCAACAGTCTCGGCCGATCCACCTTGCAATGCGCAGAATGACGAAGTGGGTGAGGGGTGTGGCTTGCGCGCGATTGCGCAAAAGCATTTGTTAGCCGCTCCGTGAAGCAGCATTAGCGCCTCTGATCGCTAAGTGGGGATGCCGCTTGTTGGCTGACCAGTTCAAAGGTTCATAGGTTAGCCCTTTTCACTCACCGTGGCGGGGTCATCAGCCAGCTCAGGCGGGAAGCCGCAAACATCACTTTGAACCTACGCCGGGTCGGAACCTTCCCCAAATCAACCCTGCGGGCGATCTTTTGCGCTGGACCCTCCGTCTTTCGGCCTAGGCCTGCCAAGACGGTTTCCAGCAAGATCGGATTTTGATCGGTCCCTTATCCCCGTCGTTTGGCGGTCTCGTGATCGCGGCAGTGCCCGCGAGCCGGCACAGATCGTCTGGCCGGTGAGACGGTAGGAAAACAACCATGATGAACCGCGTTGAACTGATCGGCCGCCTCGGCGACAATCCCACATTCCGCGACATGAAGAACGGCGAGCGCGTCTGCGTGATGCGACTGGCCACCAGCGAAAGCTGGAAAGACACCAACGGCGAGCGCAATGAACGCACCACCTGGCACACCGTTGAAATCTTCGGCAAAGGCAAGGTCAATGCGATCGAAAAGGGCCTGAAGAAGGGATCCTTGGTCCATATCGAAGGCCAGCTTCGCTATGATGAGTTTGAGACCGACGGGATCAAACAGATCCGGGCCAAGATCACCATCAGCGGCCCAAGACACCACATCCTCTTCCTCGACAAGAAGCCCATTGAGCAGGCTCACGAGGAGGCAAACGACTAAGGCATAGCCCTAGCCAGCCCCTCTGAGCGATCAGGGGGGCTTTTTGCTGTTCCTTGACCCCCGAGCCACCAAACAAGGTCACGCTGCGCCCAGAGGGCTTGCTAGAGGCGTGCCCGCTGGTCGCGGGCACAGGGCGCGCACGTCGTCTTCGCATCTTGTCATGGCAGCCCAAAGGTCAACGGCGATGCCGTTCCCCTGGCGCGCTCATCGCGCGCTGCGGTGACCGATGGGCACCCAGCCATGGACTGATGCTCCATCGCCGATCGCTGGGATCGGTTATTGGAGATCCATCATGAGCAGTACCCATTACAAGTTCGACACCGCCGATTACGAAGAGGTCCTCGTCGAGGCCGGTCTTGAAAAACCCCTCGCAAAAGCGCATCGTAAAGCCCTAACTGGAGCCCTCGAACAGGTGGTGACCGTGGACAAGCTAGATCAGGCCGTCGTGCGTATCGAATTGGCCATCGCCAACCAGGCCGATGCCTGCTGCTGGGCAATGCGCCCGCTTGCATCTGGCCCAAACGACCCAAGGCGTTGATCATGGGCTGCTTGCGGCCCATCAGCTGTGCGGCACCGGCATCGGCACGGAACTCGCGCTGACGGCTGAACCAGGCCACCACCATGGCGGCGGCAAAACCCAGCACGATGTCGAGCACGATGGTGGTGATCATGTAGCCAATGCCGGGGCCTGAGTCGCGGCTGTCGCCCTTGCGCAAAAAGCTGTCCACCGCGTAGCCGATCACGCGGCTCAAAAACACCACAAAGGTGTTCATCACGCCCTGGATCAGCGTCATGGTGACCATGTCGCCATTGGCGATGTGGGCGACTTCGTGGCCGATCACGGCCTCGACCTCTTCGCGCGTCATGCCTTGCAACAAGCCGGTGGACACGGCCACCAGCGCCGAATTTTTAAAGGCGCCGGTAGCAAAGGCGTTGGCATCGCCCTCAAAAATGCCGACCTCGGGCATGCCGATCTGCGACTTGTCAGCAAACTTGCGCACCGTGTCCAAGATCCAAGCCTCGTCGGCGTTTTGCGGCTGCTCGATCACGCGCACGCCCGAACTCCACTTGGCCAGGGGCTTGCTGATCAGGAGCGAGATAAACGCGCCGCCAAAGCCCATGATCAGCGCGTAGCCCAGTAAGGCGCCCAGGTTCAGGCCGTTGGCCGTCAGGTAGCGATTGACACCCAGCAGGCTGGCCACGATGCCCAGCACCACCACCACCAGCACGTTTGTCAACACAAACAAAAAAATACGTTTCATAACAATAGCTTTCTACAAGAGACAAATGCCGCGCCTGCGCTGCAGGCCTATGGTCGGCATATTAGGGCCGGGCATGCCAAACACAAGCACAGCGCCCACTTTTGGGCCCATAAAAACTGCGGCTTTTAAGCCGGTGCACCCAGCGCACGTGGCGCCCTAAACACCGTAGCGTCGTCATAAAAACCAGGTTCGGCATTGGCCGCCCACCAGCCGCCGCTGCCGGCGCTGCCGACGGGGTCAAGCTGGCAATCAACATCGCCGCCATGCTGCTGGCTTTCGTGGCACTGATCGCCATGATCAACGCCATCATCGGCTGGTTCGGCGATTTGCATCTGTCGGGCTACCAGAGCCTGAACATGATGCTGAATCAGGGTGCAGCGGCCGGTGCCGCACCGGTCTCACTCAACCTCGGCCTGATTCTCGGCTACATCCTGGCGCCGATTGCCTGGGTGATCGGCATTGACTGGAACGATGCGGTGATTGCCGGCGGTCTGATCGGCCAGAAAATCGTACTCAACGAGTTCATCGCCTATCTGCAGCTGTCGCAGATTCCAATCGGTGAAGGCGCTGGCGCCATCAGTGAGCATT
>CALFYB010000296.1 GCA_937952995.1 uncultured Caulobacteraceae bacterium | reverse complement strand
CGGCCTGCATCAGGCGCGCGGCCTCAGCCTCGTCCTTGCGGCCCTTGGCCTGCCCGATCAGCTTTGAGGCGTCATTGCGCTTGGACTGAGCCTCCTGCCCTGCCGTCTGGGCGGCACGCAGGCGCTGGTCGATGGCGAGGATGGCGGAGGACTGAGGCGCAAGCCCACGCTTGGCCCAGGCCGCGTCATAGGCCTCAGGATTATCGCGAATTGCCTTGATGTCATGCATGGGGGCGCGCCGAAAAGAAAATCGAAGGATGCGCTTCTTCTAAGGTGCGCCGCGCCAGACGCCAACCCCGTCACGCCATAGTGACGGGGTTGAAAGCCTAGGCGACGTCTTTTTCGAAGTTCTCAATCTGACGGGCGGTCCAGTCCGGCGACTTGGTATAACGCGCAAGCAGGTTGTAGATCACCGGCACCACGAACAGGGTCAGCAAGGTGGCAAAGATCGACCCCGAGAAAATAACCACCCCGATGGTCTTGCGGCTTCCCGCGCCTGGCCCTGAGGCCAAGATCAAGGGCAAGGCCCCGCAGGCCGCAGAGATCGAGGTCATGATGATCGGACGCAGGCGCAACACCGACGCCTCAATCACCGCCTCGCGGATCTTCAAGCCGTCATCGCGTAACTGATTGGCGAACTCGACGATCAAGATGCCGTTTTTCGCCGCCACACCGACCAGAATGATCAGACCGATCTGGCTGTAGGTGTTGATCGACGATCCAGCCATCAGAAGGCCGAACAGTCCGCCCAATGCCGCAAGTGGCACGGTCAGCATAATCACGGCGGGATGGATCCAGCTTTCAAACTGAGCGGCCAAAACCAAGAACACCAAGAGCAGCGCCATGCCGAACGCAAAGGAAATGCCGCCACTGGCTTCGAGATAGTCCTTGGCCACGCCGCCCCAGAGGATGGTGACACCGCGGCTCGGCTGTTGAGCAGCCTGATCACGATAGAACTGCACGGCCTCTTCAACCGTATAGCCGGGGTTCAATTCAGCGGTCAGCGTCACAGAGCGCTGGCGGTTGATCCGTTCCCGGTCAGGTGTATCGCCGCGAACGGAGGTCTTCACCACCGAGGCCAAGGGCACCAACTCACCGGAATTGGCACGGACATAGAGCGTGTTTAGGTCTTGCTCCGTGCGGCGCTTTTCAAGGTCGGTTTGCAGGATGACATCATATTCCTGACCACCCTTGATGTAGGTCGTGGATTTACGCGAACCAAACATAGTTTCCAGTGCTCGGCCAACGGCTTGAGGCGAGACACCCAAGGATGCGGCCTTGTCGCGGTCCAGTTCGACCAGCAAGCGCGGCGAAGTCGGCTCATAGTTCAAGCGCGGACGGGCTAGACCGGGATTGCCTTGCGCGGCCTTAAAGATCGGATCGATCCAAGCGGCGAGCTCTTCATAGTCGTTGCCCGCCACGATGATATCAACATTGTTCCCCGAGCCGCCGCCACCAGACCGCTGGAACGGACCGCGGACGCTGGCAATGACCCGAGCGGCGGTGAGGTTGGACAGCGCCTTGTTGGTCTGAGCCGCGATCTGATCGGCGGTGATCTTACGATCTTCCCAGTCCTTCAGAACCAATATCCCGGACCCGGAATTGCCTTGAGATGAGCCGAAGCGAGGGACACCGATATTGTACCGCTCGACCTCACCCTTGTCGTAGAGGCTCTTAAAGTAGGCCTCAGCCTTGAGCATGACGCCAACCGTATAGTCGTAGCCCGCGCCCTCTGGGGCTTGAAGCGAGATATCGACCCGTCCGCGATCTTCGGTGGGCACCAGTTCCTTGGGCAGCATGATGAAGATGCCGCCCGCTAAAACACCCATAAGCAGAACCACGCCCAAGACACCGCCAGCAGCCTTGCGCTCTGCGGTCAGCATCTCCAGCGAGGCTCGGTAGGAGACGCGCATAGCCTCCATAATCCGATCAACCCGGATCGACAGCCAGGTTCCACCCGATGATGGACGCAGCAGTTTCGAGGCCAGCATCGGCGACAGGCTAAGGGCCAGAACCGCAGAGAAGGCCACAGCTGCGGCGATAGCGACCGCAAGCTCAACAAACAGACGGCCAATATAACCGGGCAGCGCCATCAAGGGCGCGAACACGGACAACAGAACGACTGTGGTCGCAATAACCGCGAAGAATACCTGCTTGGCACCGCGTTCGGCAGCCACCAGTGGCGGCTCACCATCATCGATCCTGCGCTGGATGTTCTCGACCACCACAATCGCATCATCGACCACCAGCCCAATGGCCAAGACCAAGGCGAGCAGTGTCAGGAGATTGATCGAAAAACCGAGTGGCGCGAGGATAATGAAGGTTGAAAGAATACAGATCGGCGCAACCACAGACGGGATCAAAGCCGCGCGCCAAGTGCCGAGGAACAGGAAATTCACGGCCGCAACCAGCGCCAAGGAAATGCCCATCGTCCACCAGACGTCCCTGATGGCCTCTTTGGTGAAGGTCGAACTATCAACGGTCACGACCAACTTCATTCCCGGGGGCAATGTCTGGCTGATCGCAGCCAATTCTTTGGTCACGGCCTTGGAAATTTCCAAGTCATTGGCTTGAGCCTGTCGGCTCAGCGAAATGCCGACCTGAGCCACGCCATTGGAGCGGAACAGACGGCGCCGCTCGTCGGGGCCCTCTTCCACGCGTGCGACATCGCCAAGACGGGTGATGACCGGGGAGGTTATGCCGTTAGCGTTCGTGACACCGTTGACCTGAGTGGTCGAGTTGCGCGTGCCGGTGGGCACGATGGGCAGTTGGGCAAATTCTTTAGCGGAGGAGTAGCCGCGCTTTACCCGAATAGTGAAGTCTTTGGCGCTGGACTCCAGCGATCCTGCCGGCAGTTCGACGTTCTGCGTCTGAAGCGCGGTATCGACATCGTCCACCGTTAGACCGCGCGCCGCGAGCGCATCAGCGTCTAGCCAAACCCGCATGGAGTAGATCTGGGCTCCGGCCAAGCCGACCTGACCAACGCCCGGAATGGTCGACAGCCGTTCCACCAGATAACGGTTGGCATAGTCCGCCAACTCGAGCTTGTCATAGGTCGTCGAGACAAGGTTCATAAAGATCAAGGAGCCCCCGTCCGACTGGGCCTTGGAAATCTGGGGCGGATCGGCTTGGTTGGGCAGTTGAGATGTCACCCGAGACACCGCGTCACGCACATCGTTGGCGGCGGAATCGATATCTCGAGACAGATCAAAGGTGATCGAAATACGCGACGAGCCGTCGCGGCTGTTGGACCGAACGCGGTCTATACCCTGAATGCCTGCGACCTGCCGTTCGATGACCTGAGTGATACGCTCTTCCACCACCTCTGCCGAAGCGCCGCGATAGCTTGTTGAGATCGATACGACCGGCGAGTCAACGTCAGGCAGCTCGCGCACGGGCAAGATGAAATAGGCGGCTAGCCCGATAACGCAGAGAATGATCGCCGCAACCGCTGCAAAGACCGGTCGGCGGACAGACAGGTCCGAAAGGGTCATTCAGCCGCCCCTTTGGCCCACTTGCCGCCAGTTGCTGGCCCCTGCGCTTGGCCCTGGCCCTGGCCTTGACTCTGGGTGACCGAAGCACCTCCGCGCGCCTTACCAGCTCCGTCCGGCTTACCGACACGCACGGACTGATTGGGCTGAACCCGGTTCATGCCATCAGCAACGATGGTTTCCCCCGCCCGCAATCCTGAGATCACTTCGACATAGCCATTCTGACGCGCACCGACCACGATCGCTTGACGATGAGCGATAAGCTTGGGGCCCTTTGAGCGGCTATCTGCCATGCCTTCTGGCGGCTTCTTACGCTTAGCGGCTTGCGGCCCTGCGGCGGGGCCATCCGACTTTCCGTCATCCTTTATGATGGTGAAAACAAAGGCCTGCTCGCCCTCGAACTGGACGGCCGCTTCAGGGGCAGCAAGCGCTGAACGAACGCCCTGCTCGACAACGACCTTAGCCAACATACCGGGCCGGAGCCGACCATCTGGATTGGCAAATTCAGCGCGGGCGCGAACCGATCTCGTGCGCTCGTCAATGCGTGTATCGACCTCCGCCACGGCACCCTTGAACTGAACGTCAGGATAGGCATCGACCTTGGCGGTCAGCGGCATGCCCTTGCGCAGGCGTGCATAAAAACGGTCCGGCACAGGAAAATCAATGCGGACCAGCGCGACATCGTCCAGCGACACAATCGGACCACCGGCAGCAATCAAAGCGCCGGGCGCTACGTCCGAAAGACCAACAACGCCGGAGAAGGGCGCGCGGATCACACGGTTCAGTCGCCGAGACTGGGCAGCCTTCAGAGCCGCGTCGGCTTGCACGCTGGCAGCCTGATAGCGCTCTGCGGTGACGCGGGGGGAATAGCCCTTGGCCGCAAGGTCGTTCCAGCGGGCGGCATCGATACGGGCTTGAGCGGCCAAGGACTGGGCCTGCGCCACCGCTGCATCTTGCTCGTCACCCTTAAGCTCGACCAGAACCTGACCCTTGGACACGGACTGCCCATCATGGAACAGAACCTTGGTAATGAGTTCGGCGGTGTTCGATGTCACGGTCACGGACTGCCGCGCCTTGGCGACACCCAAGGCCTCGATGCGATCAGTAAAGTCCTGCGGAGAAATTACAGCTGCGGACACCGCAACCGTTCGGCCTGCCGCTCCGGCACCCATAGCCTTCTTGGCCTTCGCCGCAGAACTGGCGACCATCATCAGCGCACCAGCAATGATCATCAGCATCAAGGCCGCCGCAGCACCCACAAGAAAGAAATGTTTGCGTAACAAAACCAGAATCTCCTCTGGGTGGGTCATAAATTCGGCACCGGTCAGCCCCGGCTGTATGCCGCTAATAGACTAACCCGTCCAGTGACAGTTACGTAAAAAAGTCCAATTAAAACCGTCGCCAAAGCCCAACTATTGAGCCGTCAGCTTTTGCGGAATTTTCCACAAAAGGGGTTTGCCGCAGTCCAATTTGGATGCTGTTCTGACCGAGATTGCGCGTGAGCGAAAACTCGTCCTTCAGCCAAGCCGTGCCGTTTTCGATCTGCCTGCCCTGCATCTGCACCATCAGGTTCCAGTTTTCGCTCAATCACGGTCATAAACTCCACGCTACGCCGGCTTCGCGGCCATACCGGCTACCCGTTAAGGTCGCCATCGGCCCATCAGCATTGGTTCAACGTCCTGCCCGACCTAATCCGGCGGTGAATCTTTCGTTCGACAGAAAAATATCCGACAAGAGGGTTGGTTTGACGGTCCGAGCAGAATGTTGACTTCATGCTGTGAACGGGACGAACCCTAGAACGCTTCGGTGCCCCATCGTCCAGCGAAAGTTCCGCAACTGGTTGCGTTAAAATCGTCGCCAAAGCCCAACTATCAGTCCCGAGGCTTTTGTGAAATTTTGCGCGAAAGGGGTTTGCCGCCAGCCGATTTGGATACTGGTCTGACCAAGATTGCGCCTGAGCGAGATCTCGTCCTTTAGCCAAGCCGTACCGTTTTCGATCTGCCCACCCTGAATTTGGGCCATCAGGCTCCAATCTTCATTCCATTCCAGCCCCAAAGTGCCTTCCAAGCGGGTTTCGCCGCCATAGCCACTGCCCGTTAGGGTGGCCAACTGTGCTTCGGCGACCACCTTGCGGCGGCCAAGCCTTACCGCGCGCCCGGCGAGAATGCGGGCTTCAAAACCAGCCTGTCCTTTTTTCGCGCCTGCCACCGGCAGGGTCAGGCCTGTATAAAATGACAGCACACCCTTGGGTCCCTGATAGGCCGTCCAGCGCGCGCCCAGTTCAGAATTGCCATAGGCGGTCTGGGACAGACCGTCTTCCTTGACCGAGGCCCAATAGAGCTTGCCCTGCGCGGTCAGCCGTTTGGTAAGCCCCCGCTCGACAAACAGATCTGCGGCCATGTCATGATGCACAGGGATGGGAACCAGTTGTCCCGCCGCGTCAAAGGCCTCGCTAGCCCTTTGCGTCTCCAGTTTGACAATAGCTTGGGTTTTGCCCGGCTCCATCGGCCAAGCGCCCGCATAGGCAGGGCCACAAATAAACGCCGCCGCAAGCGCGAGGCTCACGGCGGCGAAAATCGAATGTGGGGTTACCCCCTCAATCGGTGAGGGTGTTAGGCGTCGTACCCTGGCAACTCGCGGTCCAGTTGGCGTAGCAATCCGGGCCAAGCCAGATTGGACATGCTGCCGCCCATACCGTTGCGGGTCTGACCACGCACTTCGCTCTGAGCCGCTTCTGGGGCGATCAAGACGTTCTCGCGACCGGCCGCCAAGGCCATGGTCTGCTGCTTGCAGGCCCGCTCGAGGAAGAACATATTCAGCCATGCCTCACCCGCTGTCGAACCCAAGGTCAAGGTGCCGTGGTTTCGCAGGATCATCAGCTTTTTGTCGCCCAGGTCAGCTATTATCCTTTCGCGCTCATCATGGTTGAGCGCGATGCCCTCATAGTCGTGATAGGCCAAGCCGTTGATGACGATCAGCGCGTGCTGGCTGATGGGCAGGAGCCCCTCGCGCTGGGCCGCGACCGCCACGCCCTGATCGGTGTGCAGGTGGATGACGAAATGGGCATCCTCGCGCGCCATATGGACCGCTGAATGGACGGTGAACCCGGCGGGATTGATGAAGAACGGCGTCTCATCGACAATATTGCCATCCATATCGATCTTCACGAGGCTCGAGGCTGTGATCTCGTCAAAGTGAAAACCATAGGGATTGATCAGGAAATGGTGCTCAGGCCCGGGAACCCGCGCCGAGATGTGGGTGAAGATCATATCATCCCAGCCATTCAAGGCCGCCAGACGATAGAGCGCAGCCAGATCGACCCGCGCATTCCATTCTGCTTCGCTTACCCTGCCCTTTACGGAGCCGAGGCCCGCCAATGATCCGTCAGCCATGTCTGATCCTCCGTTATATGTTGACCCTCAAAATCGCCCCACGCGCCTTCGCCGTCAAGCGTTCTGACGTGAACGGACCCGAGGCACCGCGTCGGCCCAGCGGGCCAAAGCAATTTGGCGCTCAGCGGGGTCGATATCGGGCCGGATTTGCTTAGAGGTTGGCCGCACGGCAGCAGCTTCTTCGAGGGAGCTATAGACACCCGAAGCCAGCCCCGCGAACAGGGCCGCACCCAGAGCCGTCATCTCGTGAAACTCCGACCGGCGCACAGGCACATCGGTCAGATCGGTCAGGCGCTGAACGAAATAGTCGCTATTGGCCA
>CALFYB010000295.1 GCA_937952995.1 uncultured Caulobacteraceae bacterium | reverse complement strand
GCGCAGGCGCTGGCGGCGCAAGAACAGCTTTTGACCCTGACGCCCGCCCCGACGCCTACCCTGCCGGACCGCGCTCCTCCAAGCGCCGAGGGGGAGGGGGCAAGTCCTCTGCTGGCCGAGTTGGACGAGCAACCGGGCCGCCCGCGCGTGCTCTATCGCCGCCAAGGCGACCAGCATCTGTTGGTCGAATATGGGCCTATCGTGCTGGACCTCGAACTGCGCTTGCGGGTCCATGCCCTGTTGCTGGAGCTGCAGGCCCTCGCCTTGCCCGGCGTCATCGACCTGACCCCCGGCATCCGCTCGCTTCAGGTGCATTATGACAGCCGCCGCCTGACCCAAGATACGCTGCTGGCCGCCCTGATCGCCGCCGAGGACCGTCTGGGGGGGCTGGATGATTTCGAGATCCCCTCGCGCGTGGTCTATCTGCCCTTGAGCTGGAAAGACCCGGCGATCTACCAGACCATCGAAAAATACATGCAGGCGGTGCGCGACGACGCCCCTTGGTGCCCGGACAACATCGAGTTCATTCGCCGGGTCAATGGCTTGGACTCCATCGAGGATGTCCAGCGCACCGTATTTGATGCGCGCTATCTGGTGCTGGGCCTAGGCGATGTCTATCTGGGCGCCCCCGTGGCCACGCCCGTGGACCCGCGCCACCGGCTGGTCACGACCAAGTACAATCCTGCCCGCACCTGGACCCCGCCCAACGTGGTCGGCATCGGCGGGGCCTATATGTGCATCTATGGCATGGAGGGGCCGGGGGGCTATCAACTGTTCGGGCGCACCATTCAGGTCTGGAACACGTGGCGCCAGACCGAGGCCTTCACAGAGGGCAAGCCGTGGCTCTTGCGGTTCTTTGACCAGATCCGGTTCTTCCCGGTCAGTGCCGAGGAACTGGTGGAATGGCGCCGTGACTTCCCTCTGGGGCGGCGGCAGATCCGCATTGAGGAAGAGACCTTCAAGCTCTCGGACTATCGCCAGATGCTGGCTGACAATGCCCAGTCCATCACCGATTTCCAAACCAAGCGCCAAGCGGCCTTTGATGCCGAGCGCGCTGATTGGGAAGCCAAGGGCGAGTTTGCCCGTGTCGAGGCGCTGGTCAACGAAGGCGATGCCAGCGGACCGGCCGAGGCGGTCAGCCTTCCCGCAGGCAGCGATCTGGTCGAGGCCCCGCTGGGCGGCAATGTCTGGAAGCTGCTGGTCCAGCCGGGCCAGCGCATCAAGGCTGGCGAGGTCATCGCTGTGATCGAGGCCATGAAGGCCGAATGTGACGTCAATAGTGCCGTCGGCGGCATCGTGACCGCTGTCTATGCCCGCGAGGCGCAGGCCATTGCTGCAGGCGGCCCGATCATCGCGGTGCAGCCCGATGAGGAGGCCGAACTATGAGCCAAGTCGAACGTTTGAACGTTACCGCCATCGCTGGGTCGGTGCAGGCGGGGTCCAGCGCCGTCTTGGTTGCGCAAGCCGTCCTCGATGCGGTGGAGGCCTATGACCTGATCCAGCCGCAAACCTGGATCTTGAAATGCTCGCCTCAGGCCGTTTTGGCGGCAGCGGCGCAGGTTGACGCTCGGATTAAGGCGGGGGAGGTCTTGCCGCTAGCGGGCGTGCCCTTTGCGGTGAAGGACAATATTGATGTGGCCGGGATGGCGACCTCGGCCGCCTGTCCAGCCTTTGCCTATGTGCCGGACCGCTCGGCGCGTGTGGTCGAACAGCTGATCGCGGCGGGCGCGATCCTGATCGGCAAAACCAATCTCGATCAGTTTGCGACGGGCCTAGTTGGGGCTCGCAGTCCCTATGGCGCGCCGGTCTGCGTGTTCAATCAGGCCTATGTTAGCGGGGGGTCCAGCTCGGGGTCCGCCGTGGCCGTGGCGGCGGGTCTGGTGGCCTTTGCGCTGGGCACCGATACGGCGGGCTCAGGCCGCGTGCCTGCCGCGATCAACCATCTGATGGGCCTCAAGCCCAGCAAGGGGCGGTGGAGCACAAGGGGGCTTGTGCCAGCCTGCCGCTCGCTCGACTGCATCAGTGTCTTTGCCGATGATCTGGCCGGTGCGGCGTTGGTCGATAGTGTGCTGACGGAATTTGACGTCGAAGACCCCTATTCACGCCGTGCGCCAGCCACAGTGATGGCGACGCCGCGCGGAGCCTTTCGGTTTGGCGTGCCTCGCGCGGATCAGCGCCTGTTCCTCGGGGACGAGGAGTCCGCTGCCCTTTACGAGGCGGCCATCGCGCGCATGACCGCAGCGGGCGGAACGGCGGTCGAGATCGACATTGCCCCGCTGCTGGACACAGCCAAGCTACTCTATAGCGGTCCGTGGGTGGCCGAACGCACTGCAGCGGTCGAAGATCTGCTGCGCGATGCCCCCGGTGCCATCCATCCGACGGTCCGGGCCATCGTCCAAGGCGGGCTGAGTGTCAGTGCCGTCGAGACCTTCAAGGGCCTCTATGCTCTGGAAGCCTTCCGGCGCGAGGCCGAGGCGATCTGGGAGGCGGTGGATGTCATGCTGCTCCCCACCGCCCCAACGATCTATCGCCTGAAAGAGGTGCTGGCCGAGCCCTTGGCCCTGAACGCCAACCTGGGCCTCTATACCAATTTCGTGAACCTGCTGGACATGAGCGCACTGGCCGTACCCGCAGGATTTCGTGCGAACGCCACCGGCTTTGGCGTCACCCTGATCGGTCCGGCCTTTGCCGACCGTGCCCTGCTTGGCCTTGCCGAGCGTTATCTGGAGACCTTCCCCATGGCCGAGACCCCCGCTCTGGACACCACGCCGCGCAAGCCGGGCGTCAAGCTGGCCGTGGTCGGCGCTCATCTGGCTGGGATGCCGCTGCACTGGCAACTGACCTCGCGCGATGCCCGTCTGGTGGTCGCCACGCAGACCGCGCCTAGTTATCGCCTCTATGCGATGGCGCAGACCACGCCGCCCAAGCCGGCCTTGATCCATGCGGGCGCAGAGGGCGGCGCAGCCATCGCGGTCGAGGTCTATGAACTGGACTTCGAGGCCTTTGGCAGCTTTGTCGCCGAGGTACCCGCGCCCCTTGCCATTGGCACCGTGACCCTAGCCGATGGCACATCGGTGAAGGGATTTGTCGCCGAACCGCGTGCGCTCGACGGGGCCACGGACATCACCGCCTTGGGCGGCTGGCGTGCCTATATTGCGTCACTGGCGGGCTAGCCCTCTGACGGTGCCGTCATCCGCGTTAAGGCTTCGGGGATGACGGTGTCCTTCTTGTCCAATGGAAAATCGTAGACGGCGGTCGAGCCATAGCGGTGCGGGGCCTGCGGATCGCGGCGACGCTTGTCGAACGCCAGCACGCGTGTGCCGAGTTTGAAGGCTTCTTTGATGTCGTGCGTGACCATCATGATGGTCAAACCATGTTCGCGCCAAAGCTTGGTGATCAGCTCGTGCATGTCTAGCCGTGAGCCGGGGTCCAGCGCGCCGAAGGGCTCGTCTAGCAATAGGATGCGCGGCTTCTTGATCAGGGCCTGAGCGATGGCGAGGCGCTGCTGCATGCCGCCGGACAGCTGGGCTGGAAAGACATTGACTGCATCGCCAAGACCGACGGCTTCGAGCATGGCTTCAGCCTCAGCGACGGCCGCGCGGCGACGAGCGCCGGTTAAGCGGCCTAAGAGCGGCGATCCGGCACAATCGAGGCCAAACACCACATTGTCCCGTGCGCTCATGTGGGGGAACACCGAGTAGCGTTGAAAGACCACGCCCCGGTCGGGGCCCGGCTCCGGCGTCAGGGGCTCGCCATCCAGCCAGATGGACCCCTGCGTCGGGCGCTCCTGTCCGAGGGCGAGGCGCAGGAAGGTGCTCTTGCCCGCCCCCGATGGGCCAACAATCGAGACAAAGGAGCCCGCCTCGATGGACAGGTCCACCTGCTCGAGCACGACCTTGTCGCCATATTCGACCCAGACATTGCTGAAATCTAGCAGCGCCATATTAGTGGCCTCCCTTCGGGTGGGCCCACGGGAAGGCCCGGCGGCTGATCAATGTCAGGGCAACATCCATCAGCACCGCCAATAGCGAGATCCAGATGACATAGGGAATGATGATGTCCATCGACAGGTAGCGCCTGACGAGGAAGATCCGGTAGCCAAGCCCAACATCGGCGGCGATGGCCTCGGCGGAGATCAGGAACACCCAGGCTGGACCGAGGGCTAGGCTGACAGCCATTAAGAGGCGCGGCATGGCTTGGGGTAGGGCGACCCTAAGGGCGGTTTGCCAAGTGCTGGCACCCAGCGTCTGGGCCTTGATCAGTTGTTCTTCTGGGATCGCCCCGACATGGGCGGCCAGATCTCGGACCATGACCGGGGTAATACCAATCACGATCAGGGCAATTTTGGAGACCTCCCCGAGGCCAAAGACAATGAACAGGATGGGTAAGATGGCGATAGGCGGGATAACCGCTATGGCCGCCACCAGAGGGCCCATCCCGGCCTTCATCATCGGCAAGAGCCCAATGACCAATCCCAAAATTAAGGTGATGCTCGTGGCGATCACCAGCGCGGTACCGATGCGCTTAAGACTGGCGGCTGTGTCCACCAATAGCGGGGCTTCACCGGTCAGGGGATCGACGGTGGCCATCATCTTGACGGCCTCGACCATGGCCGAAGCGGTGGGCAGGAGCTTGTCGTGGGCATTTTGGGCGTGGCGCGCCTCAGAAGCGCCCAGATAGAACAGGGCTACGGCCAAGAGTGGCACCAGCCCTAAGAGTATCCGGCCGCCCCCGCGAGGCCTAATGTTGAGCAAACGACGCATGGGGCGGCCCCTATTATCCAATCAAACCTAAAGCTTGCCTTCGGCGGCTTGCTGCACATAGGTCGTGTCAAAGTGCAGCTTCACATTGGCCGGATCGCCTAGGATCTTGCCGCCGGGAAATTCGATGCCGATGGCGTCGACCGACTTGGCACCTTGACCGAACAGGCCATTGTCAAAGCTGAACTTGCGCACCCGGTCATTGGCCGTCACCAGATCTGGGCTGACGGTTGCGGCAAGGGCTGACTTGGGATCGACATAGAGGTGGGTGGTCTTGAGCTGCGCTTCGAACCCAGCCAGATCGGTGCCGGACAGCTTGGCCATGGCCTCGCGGGCGGCCTTGCCTTCAGGGGTCTGGGCGGTGGCCAGCGCCAAGGTCTCGTACCAGATGCCGGTCAGGGCCTTGCCCAGATTGGGGTTGGCCTTCAGGGCATCGGAACTGACCATCAGGCCATCGAGAATCTCTCCGGGGATCTTGGAGCTATCAAAGACCAGCTTTGCGCCGGACTGTTTGGCGACTTCGGACAGTTGCGGGTTCCAGGTGACGAGGGCCTTGGTTTCTGGCGCAGCGAAGGCGGCGACAATGTCAGCATCTGAGGTGTTGACGACCTTGACGTCCGAGGCCTTGAGGCCAGCGGTCTCTAGCGCGCGGGCCAGCAAATAGTGCGAGACGGAGAACTGTACCAGATTGACCGGACGGCCCTTGATGTCGGCTAGGCTGTTGGCACCCTTGAGGATGACCCCGTCATTGCCGTTGGAATAGTCGCCCAGCATCAGGACTGTGGTGTCCTTGCCGCCCGCTGCGGGCACGGTCAGGGCGTCCATATTGGTGGCGGTGACGCCGTCCAGCTTGCCCGCCGTGTACTGGTTCAGGCTCTCGGCATAGTCATTGATCTGCACCAGCTTGATGTCGACGCCGTACTTGTCGGCCCACTTTTTCACGATCCCGGCTTGCTGGGCATAGGGCCATGGCATCCATCCGGCATAGATGGTCCAGCCGATGGTGTAGGTCTTGGCCGCAGTGGCAACAGGTGCCTTGGCAGGCTCGGTCTTAGGACCGCATCCGGTGAGCACCAGACCCGCGGCGGCAACGGCTGCGGCGATTTGAACGCCATTGAAAAGGGACTTCACGTTTCATCCTCCAGCGGGCCGGGATCGGCTGTTGCGGTAATACCGCACGGAGAATTCGTAATAACCAAAGCCTACCGAACGTCTCTGGTGCCTTCCGGAACTGTTGCTGAAAAATTGAGCGGCGCAGGCACCCTGTGCCCCTTTCAGCATCAAACAGCGTTCGGAGCGCTAAGCAGCGCCGCCGCCTCGTTTAGCTGAGAATCTTTTGCAGGGCTTCGGTTTCGCTGATCACTTCGGCATATTTGGCCTGAAGATCAAACAGGTTGGCCTCATGGGGGCGAGGGTCGCGGTCGGCGCAGGCGTCGGCCACCACGAAGGGGGCAAAGCCGTTTTGTAAGGCATCCAGCGCGCTAGCCCGTACGCAGCCTGATGTCGAAAATCCGCCGATCATTAAGGTGTCTACGCCCATTGCTCGAAGCGTCGAGGCGAGGGACGTGCCAAAAAAGGCCGACGCATATTGCTTGGTGACGACAACATCTTGTGGCTGCGGGGCGATTGATGTTGGGATTGCGCCTAAGGGTGAACCTGCATCAAAGGCCTTCAGGGCAGGGACCTTTTGGTAAAACAGCCCGCCGTCACGTCCCTCTGCGCCATAGACAACCTGCGTGTAGATCACTGGAATGTTCTTGGCGCGGCAGGCCGCAATCAAACGCTCAAAGCTGGCGACCGCCATTGGCCCCGACGGACCCAGATAGAGCGAGGCGGCGGGGTCTAGATAGGCCTGCACCACATCGACCACCAACAGGGCAGGGCGCTTGCCAAAGGCCAAGCGACCGCCGAAACCAGCCTTTGCATAGTCGGACGTCAGGTCTGTTTCGGCGGACTTGCCCATCGTTAGATCAGGCCTCGGGCCTGAAGATCAGCCAGATCGCTAGCCGTCAGGCCGAGGATCGAACCATAGACCTCCGCGTTGTCTTGGCCGACCGTTTGCGGCGCGATGGAGCGCACATTGCCCGGAGTGGCTGACAGTTTTGGGAACACGTTTTGCATTTTCAATGTGCCCCAACGCGGATGTTCCACATCAATGATCGCCTCGCGGGCGGCAAAGTGCGGATCTGCGAGCATTTCTGGCGCGCGGTAGATCTTACCGGCTGGCACGCCCGCCTTGATCATCAGGGCCTCCAGTTCGTCCACGGTCAGGGTCTTGGTCCAGTCTTCGACCAAGGCGTCCAGTTCGAGCTGGTTTTTGCCGCGATTAATATGGTCGATATAGCGTGGATCCTTGGCCAGTTCGGGACGGCCCATGGCCGCGCAAAGGCGGCCAAAGACGGTGTCCTGATTGGCTCCGATCAAATAGTCGCCGTCCTTGCACTTATAGACGTTGGACGGCGCAATGCCGGGCAGGAACGAGCC
>CALFYB010000294.1 GCA_937952995.1 uncultured Caulobacteraceae bacterium | reverse complement strand
TCAGGGGCTTGGCACGCGGTGGATAGTGACGAATGCACTCCATCCCCCAACGGGCTCCCCCTAAGAAGGACAGGATCACAGCGGCGTAGGTCAACATCGCCAAGCTCATCGGACCGCGCAGATTAACAGGCCCGGCGCAATATCCCACTGCGGTGGCAATGAACGGCAAGGTGCCGCCAAGGCCTAGGACCCAAGCCGCAATGGCCGGTTTTTCTCGAGCGGGCATGAGGGCTCAACTCCTGCGGAAAATAACAGAGGCACCATAGCCGCTGCCGATAGCTAGAAAAACCGCTAAAAACCCATAGGCCCAAGGGCGCTGATGGGCGAACAGATAGATGGTGCGCTCTATGCCGACCTTTCGCACCTCAAGAGGACGCTGGCGGACCTGCACCTCGTGGCCGTCTTGAAACAGATGGATTTCGGCCTGATAGCGGCCAATCGGAGCCGAGGTGGGAAGGTCGATTTCGGCGCGGAACAGGCCCTTATCGACATAGGTCACGCCGCGCTCATTTTGATCATAGAGCCCGGCAGCATGTTTTATCCGCACAACCGCGCGCCGATAGTCCAGATAGTCACTGCCCAAACGGCTAACCACCAGATCCTTAACGCCGAACCGCGTTTCCACTGCGCCATCGGCTGGCGTGTTAAAGGCCAGATGATCGACCCCAATGGCGAGCCGGCGAAGGGTGCCATAGTCGGCGATTTCGCTCAGGGGACGGCTGCTGGCGACCGTATAAAAGCCAGGCGCGCCTTGGAACACCACCGGGCGGCTATTAAGCCATAGCCCAGCGACTTGGACCTTTCGGGCAATGCGAACCGGTTGGTCTGGACCTCGAACCACGACCACCACATCCGCCGGACGATCAGTCGTGTTGAACACGGCCCCATAGAGCACAATCTTTTGGCCATGATAGTCAGAGGTGACCTCGACCTTGGTTGTGGTCAAGGCGGCCGAAACGCTGGCCGTTGCGACCGGCTGTGGGGGAAGGTCGAACGCCATCAGCCCCCCGCCCCCGGAGCAAGAACAAACGGATCGGCTGGGGTGACGAACACGCCCAGTCCCATCTGCAAGCCGACCAGCAAAACAATGACCGCCAGCACGACGCGCAGTTCCTCAGCGCGGAACCGTGCGGAGGCCCTTGCCCCCAACTGCGCGCCAATGACCCCGCCAAACAGCAGCAAGGTGGCCAACATCAGGTCCACCGTCTGGTTGCGCCCGGCCTGAAGGACGGTGACCAACGAGGTGGTGATGATGATCTGGAACAGGCTGGTGCCGACCACGACCCCGGCTGGCATACGCAGGAGGTAGACCATCGCTGGAACGAGCACAAAGCCGCCGCCCACGCCCATCACAGCGGACAGGATGCCGACAAAGACCCCAATCAACACCGGAGGAATGACGCTGATATAGAGCCGCGAGCGGGGGAATTTCATCTTTAGGGGCAGGCCATAGAGCCAGGCTGGACGCCGGTCTTTGACGATCGCAGGCGGCTCCCCCCGACGGCGGCGCAGCAAGGACCCTAGCGATTCGGTCAGCATCAGGCCGCCGATCACGCCCAGAAAGATCAGATAGGACAGGGAAACGACGAGGTCCCCTTGCCCCATAAGACGCAGCATCCGGAAAATCTCGACGCCGATGAGCGAGCCCACCGCCCCGCCTGCGGCCAAGACCGCACCCATACGAAAATCCACCGCGCGTTTTCGGCCATAGGCAAAGACGCTCGAAGCCGACGAAGCGACAACGTGGTTGGCTTGGCTCGCCACAGCGACGGCGGGAGGGATGCCCATAAAGACCAGCACAGGGGCCATCAAAAAGCCGCCGCCAATGCCAAACAGCCCGGAAATGAAACCCACGACCATGCCCAGCCCGATCAAAAGCGGCGCATTGACCGACACCTCGGCTATAGGCAGATAGACATCCAAAGGGCCGGGCCTCGCTCACGCTTCACGGTCAGGTCGTGCCGGAGACTAGGCCAAAAAGGGATTGAAGATCAACGTGTAACCGCCCGCTTGGCGGTTATCAGGACCCCGCCTTAAAGGCCCTGGCCTGACGCTCGATTTCAGCCCGGCCACCAG
>CALFYB010000293.1 GCA_937952995.1 uncultured Caulobacteraceae bacterium | reverse complement strand
CCTGAATGGCGGCCAAGCCGATGCCGGGCGCGTCATACATGGTCTCGAGCATGTCATCCATCAGGGCGCGCAGGGCGTCATCGACGACGTCAACGGGCGCGGAGACCTGCTTTAGGATCGGATTAGGAACGGTGAGGATCGGAAGAATAGCCATGGGAAGGAGGTAGGTGACCGGCGCGTCAAGGTCAAGGTGCCCCTGACGCTGGATCCTTACCATCACCCAGCAATTTCGTTACCGGGCGGACCGCCGTCTCGACTGGTTCAAGCGCCACAAGGTCCTTGCCCTCGTGATCCACGGCCAACTCCTCGAACCGGCGAGCCTGGGTCATGACCTGACTTTCGAGCGATCCCACGAAGGAATTGTACCGGCCCACAGCCCCGTCCAGCGCCTTGCCCAGCGCCGCCGCGTGGCCGCCCATCACTGACAGGCGCTTGTAAAGCTCCTTGCCCAGCTTGGCGACCTGATCGGCGTTCTTGGACTGCTCCTCGACCCGCCAGCCATAGGCCACCGCCTTACAGAGGGCAAAGAGGGTGGTTGGCGTGACCAGCAGCACCTTGCGGTCCATCGCCTCGGTCATCAGGTCCGGCAGCCGGTCTAGCGCCGCTGCCAAGAACCCGTCACCCGGCACGAACATGGCAACAAAATCAGGCGAGGTTTTGAACTGGTCCCAATAGGCCTTGGCCGACAGCTGGCCCATATGGGTGCGGACGCTGGCGGCGTGGCGGGTCAGGGCCGCATCGCGCGCCGCATCGTCGACGGCCTCTAGCGATTCCATAAAGGCATTGAGCGAGACCTTGGCATCGATGACGAAGACCCCGCCGCCGGGCATGTGAACCTTGACGTCGGGACGGCGACGGCCCTCGTCAGAGTCCAGGGAAAACTGTTCTTCAAAATCAAAGCGGTTCTGAAGGCCCGCAGCCTCTAGCACATTGCGCAGGGTCTGCTCGCCCCAGCGCCCTTGCACGCCGGCCCCTCGGCGCAAGGCTGCTGACAGCTTGCGGGCCTCGTCTTGGGTGGCGACAGAGGCGGTCATCAGGGCGGCGATCTGCTCTTTCAGGCCGCCGGTTTCCTCAACCCGCGCCTTTTCGATGGCTAGCACCTGCGTCTCGAACTTGGCCAAGGTCTCGGCCACAGGCTTGAGCACGGTTTCCATGCGGGCATGGGCCAGGGTCTCGCGGGCCTTGAAATTCTCTTCAGCGCGTTTGAGGAAGGCTTCGCTAGCTTGATCGACAGTCTTGGCCGACACGGCGGCAAAGGCCTCGGCCATGGTCGAGCGGGCATCTTCGAGCAGGCGGCCCCGCTCCTCGGCGGCGGACAGGCGCGCGCCCAGATCAGAGGCCATGGCCTGAGCCTCATCGGCCCGGCGGCGTTCTGATAGGCCCCAAAACACAACACCGACCAAGGCGAGCACGGTCAGGGCGAGGGGGAGTAGGCTTTCCATGGTCATGTCGAACAGTCCAATGAGGAACGGGAACCCTTAGGCTAAGGGTAGTCTGCGTCACAATCGGACGTCATTGTGATTTTACGCCGGACGTCGAGCGCGCAGCGCTTGAGCGATGGTGCCGTCATCGAGCCAATCGAGTTCACCGCCCACCGGCACGCCTCGCGCCAGCATGGTCACCGATATGGCATTAGCGGCTCCGGATAGACGGTCGGCCAGATAATGCGCTGTCGTCTGCCCATCCACCGTGGCAGGTAGGGCTAAGATCACCTCGCGCACATCGGTGTCGACCACCCGCGCGATCAGTTCCTCGACCCGCAAGGCCTCTGGCCCGATCCCGTCAAGCGCGGAGAGGAGCCCGCCAAGGACATGATAGCGGCCACGGAACGAGCCTCCGCGCTCTAAGGCCCAGAGCGCACCGACCTCTTCAACCACGCAGATCAGGCGGCCGTCGCGGCTACCGTCCGAACAGACCGCGCAGGGATCGCAGGTGTCTAGCGCGCCGCAGGTCTGGCAGGCCCGAACCCGCGCGCCAGCATCGGCCATGGCCTCAGTCAGGGGGAGCAGCAGTTGCTCGCGCCGCTTGAGCAGGGCCAAGGCCGCCCGTCGGGCCGAGCGCGGACCCAGCCCTGGCAGCTTGGCCAGAAGCGCAATGAGCCGTTCGATTTCAGGTCCGGCGGCGGCCAATAGCGCTTCCGATCACAGGTGAAGGGGCAAAATGATTCGCAGCACTATAGCGTGGCTCGAGCCGCTTCGCAGGAGTCTCAATCTTCGTCGGGTTCTTCGACCGGCGCGGTGACCTCTGGCGCGGCCAGTGAGCGAATTTCAACGATCTCTGCGCCGGGAAAGGTGGTCATGACCAGCTTGACGAAGGGGTCGGCCTCGACCGCAGAGCGCTGCTCGGAAACCTCACGCTTTTCGCGCTCCAACAGGCTTTCGGCCCCGCCGCCGCCCTCTGCAGCGACAAGCCAAGGCTGGCCAGTCCATTCCTTCAGGCGCTGCGACAGGCGCTGGGCCAGATTGTTTGGCGCACCGGGGGCTGGTTCAAAGGTGATAGCGCCCTGACGAAAGGCGATGGGGCGCATGAAACGCTCGACATCCAGCTTCAAGCCGACTTCGCGGCGAGAACTGATCAGGGCGACGACATCTTCGAAGGATTGCAAGGTCGGCGCGGCCGTTGCGGGCTTGGCATCCAACTGCCCATAGGCTTGAGGCTGGGCCGGGGCCGCCATCATCCGGGCTGTGCCACCGCCGCCGCCAGATGAGCCACCACCGCTGGAGGGGCCGCTGCCACCGACAGGCTCGCCCGAGCGCAGGGCCTTGAGGGCCTCTTCAGGGCCGGGCAGGCTGGAGGCATAGCAAAGACGGATCAGGGCCATTTCGCCTGCCGCCATGGGGTCTGGCGCGCGAAGGGTTTCCTCATGGGCCTTGAGCAGCATCTGCCAGACCCGCGCTAGCGTACCAGCGGAGACCTGAGCCCCGATAGCGGCCAAACGGGCGGCTTGGTCTTTGGGCAGGCTCAAGGCATCGGGACCAAGGGCCTTGGCCACAGACGCGCCATGGCAATGTTCGAGCAGGTCGAGCATGACCACCACTGGATCGGCGCCAAACCCGTAGAGGGTCCGATAGGTCTTCAGTGCCGCCGCAGAATCGCCGCGCAGGGTCTCCTCGAACAGGGCGATGGTCTGAGCACGGTCGGCGAGGCCGAGCATGTCGCGGACAATTTCTGCCCCGACCACTTGACCGCGATCGGCCTGAACGATGGCTTGATCAAGCAAGGAAAGGCCGTCGCGGACAGAGCCCTCGGCCGAGCGGGCGATCAGGGCCAGACCATCGGCATCGACCAGCGCGCCCTCGGCCTTGCAGATGCGGTCCAGATGTTTTGACAACACATCCGGCTCGACACGGCGCAGGTCAAAGCGCTGGCAGCGAGACAGGATGGTCACCGGCACCTTGCGGATTTCGGTAGTGGCAAAGATGAATTTGGCGTGCGGCGGCGGCTCTTCGAGCGTCTTCAACAGGGCGTTGAAGGCCCCCTTGGACAGCATGTGCACTTCGTCGATGACATAGACCTTGTAGCGCGCTTCGACCGGGCCATAGCGCACACTGTCGAGCAGGTCGCGCATATCATCCACGCCGGTTCGGCTGGCGGCATCCAGTTCTAGAACGTCCATGTGACGCCCATCAATGATGGCGCGGCAGTGACGGCCTTCACGGGTTAGGTCAACGCTAGGGCCCGCCGTGCTGGACCCGTCATCGAAATTCAGCGCCCGGGCGAGCAGGCGGGCGGTCGTGGTCTTTCCCACCCCGCGCACACCGGTCAGCATGAAAGCGTGGGCGATACGGCCCGAGGCAAAGGCATTGCTGAGGGTGCGAACCATGGCCTCTTGGCCGATCAGGTCCTCGAAGGTGCGCGGACGATATTTGCGAGCCAGCACCTGATAGGCATCACCGGGCCCGGAATCGCCGCCCTTGAGAGGCGCGGGCGCGGCGACAGCCACCGAAGGGATCGGCTCACCAAACATATCGTCGGTATTTTCATCACGAACGGGAGCTTCAGCCTCAACCGCGTCGTCTTGATCCCAAGGGGGGGCGTTTTGGTCAACCGGCTCGGTCATTTCAGGCTCGGCCCTCGGTTGGCCCGGCACCGGCGGGCGGCGGGTCCTGTCACTCTTGGAACGGCGCATCGCCTGAGCGCAGGAGGTAATGGGTGGAGACTGGCGACGACCCGGAGCGAAACTCGTTGCGGCTGCTTCCTTCCGGACCTGACCGGATTGGCGAGGACTCCGCCCGCCACCAATCTCCACGCCCTATATGTCAAGGCCAAGGCCTCTATGCAAGGGGTGAGGGTTGATCGATGCACGCCCCCTACCCCGGCTTCGCCGGTACTTCCCCCAGAGGGGGAAGATTTGCAGACCTTAGATCTTCCCCCTCTGGGGGAAGTGGCGCAAAGCGCCGAAGGGGGCCTTGTTTTATGCTACCCCTTCACCAACCCTACTGCAGCTCTGAAAAGGTCATCCCCGCCTTAGCTTGCAAGCGATCAATCAAGGCATGGCCAAGGGCGGCGGCTGGGGTCCAGATGCCGCCGGGGGTTTTTGTGCGGTCGACGTCCAGCGCCAGACAGAGGGCGCTTTCGGCAATCATTTTGGAGGTGCAGCCATATCCGGGGTCCTTGTCGCCGGTGACGACAACCTTGATCGCCTTGCCGTCCTTGCCTTCGCCCGCAAATAGGACGTCGAAATAGCCGGTTTCGCGTTCATGCTTCGATGGCCCTTGGCCGGGCTTGGGCAGGGCAAAGCGTTGCAGAAGGGCGCGGGTCGGACCAAAGGCGAGCAGGCCATTTTGGACATTGGTCTGGCTGGTCATAGCCTTAGCCTTCTTGCGACCGGCCTCGCCGGACCCGGCCAGCATCATCTCGTCATAGATCAGCTCTTGGCCATAGGCGTGGCCGAGCAAGAGGTTGGAGCGGTGCACGACCTTGGTGTTGATGGCAGCCATAACAAAGGGGGCGGACCATTGGTTTAGGCTCTGGTCTTCGGTCACACCGTCGCCGCTCGGCTGGGCTGGGCCATGAAAGCCACCGGCAAGGGCGAAGGGATCAGCCATCACGGCGGCTTGGCTTGGCTCGCGACGAATGGCTTCAAAGGTGGCCAGCATGCTGGCGACCGTGCCGCCAGAGAAGGTGCCCTTCATCTTGCGCACCCGGCCACGGACGCGGGGCAGGGGGCTTCCAAACCGGGCCTTGGCCAGATCTTGCAGATAAAAGACGCCCAGATCGAACGGGATGGAGTCAAAGCCGCAGGAAAACACGATCCGCGCGCCAGACGCCTTGGCCCGCTGTGAGTGGGCGGCGATCATCTGGGCCATCCAAGCCGGTTCACCGCACAGGTCGACATAATCGGTCCCACTGTCGGCGCAGGCGATG
>CALFYB010000292.1 GCA_937952995.1 uncultured Caulobacteraceae bacterium | reverse complement strand
AGCACGGCAATCAAGACCCCGCCGCGCTTACTGCCCAAGCTCAGGGCCGCGCCGATGCCGCCAGTAAAGGCCAGACCCAGCCCGCCGATTAGGGCGCTGATGAAGATCAGGGGCACCAGACGAAGCTCTGCCCCTAAAGCGACCGCCACCACCGGCGCGGCCAAGGCCAAGGGTGCGCCATTGGTCAGCCATTGGGCTAGGCCCTTGGCAAAGGCGACAGCCTCCAGCGGTACAGGGCCGAGCGCCAACAGGTCTAGCGTGCCGTCCTCATAGTCGCGCTCGAACAGACGCTCGAGCGACAACAGGCTGGCCAGAGCCAAAGCCAGCCAAGCCGAGCCCGGCGCGACGGCTGCCAAACGGGCCGGGGAGGCCCCAACGGCAAGAGGAAGCAAGGTCGCGGTGGCGACAAAGAAGGTCAGGGCCAACAGCGGGCCGCCGCCCCGGCCCCAAGCCATGGCCATTTCTCGGCGCAACATGACCCAAAAGCCGCTCATGCCGATGGCCCCATCGCACTGGACAGGTCGCAGGCCCTCGCCGTGATCGGAAGGGGATCATGGACCGCCGCAATGATCATGCCGCCGCCCGCCAAATGCTCAGCCATTAGGTCTCCAAAGACCTTTCGGCGCGCCGTATCCAGCGGTGCCATCGGCTCGTCCAGCAGCCAGAGAGAGCGGGGACTGGCCACCAGCCGCGCTAACGCCAAGCGCCGCCTCTGACCGGCGGAGAGCTTTCGCACTTCCAGCCCCGCCAATCGGTCCAGATCAAGCTGTGCGCTGGCCGCTCTGGCGCTGGCCTCTGTGCCACCGGTCCATTGAACTTGAAACAATAGCTCTTCCCACGCGGTGCGGGTGGCCTTGAACCCATCTTGGTGACCAAGCAGGTGGACCCCTTGGCTGCGCGCATCTTCGGGCTCGAGCGCGCCAGCGGGTCCCTCGAACCGCACGTCGCCCGCATGGGGCCGGATCAAACCCGCAATAGCCCGCAAGAGGCTGGTCTTGCCCGAGCCATTGGCCCCGGTCAGGGCCACGGCCTCGCCCGCTCGCACCGACAGATTCAGCCCCTGAAACAGGAGCCGTTCACCACGGATAATGGCCAAATTTTGCATGTGGACGGCGCAAATCATCCCTCTTCATAGACTAGGTTGCGGCCAGACAGAATGTCCCTTTCAGATGAATGGACGTCGGGCCCATAGGCGAGTATGAACAGCACGCCGTGCGGGGCTTACGCGGCGCGGGGTCGGACGCTGTGTGTCCGGTCCAAGATGCGCGCGATCCTCCGCTACCGATGTTCGGACGGCACAGGACAGTCCCGGGGACGGGACCTAACGAAAGGATCTTTTCGTATGTCATCGCATGATAGCCTAAAGACTCGCCGCGACCTCGTTGTTGGCGACAAGACCTATGCCTACTACAGCCTGCCTGCCGCCGAAGCGGCCGGTCTGGCCAATGTCTCGCGACTGCCCATGTCCATGAAGGTGTTGCTGGAAAATCTCCTGCGCAACGAAGACGGCAACAGCGTCGGTGAAGCCGATCTGCGCGCCATCTCGGCCTGGATCGACAATAAGGGCAAGACCGAGCACGAGATTTCGTTCCGCCCTGCCCGCGTGCTGATGCAGGACTTTACCGGCGTTCCAGCCGTGGTCGATCTGGCCGCCATGCGCGACGCCATGACCCATCTCGGTGCCGACCCTGAAAAGATCAACCCGCTGAACCCTGTCGATCTGGTCATCGACCACTCGGTGATGGTCGACTATTTCGGCGGCGCAGACTCAGCGGCCAAGAACGTCGGACGCGAATATGAGCGCAACCTCGAGCGTTACCGCTTCCTGCGTTGGGGCTCGTCCGCCTTCAACAATTTCCGCGTCGTGCCTCCCGGGACCGGCATCTGCCATCAGGTGAACCTGGAATATCTGGCCCAGACCGTCTGGACCGCCGCTGCTGCCGATGGCGTCGAACTGGCCTATCCGGATACCGTCGTCGGCACCGACAGCCACACCACCATGATCAACGGCCTAGCCGTTCTGGGCTGGGGCGTCGGCGGCATTGAGGCCGAAGCGGCCATGCTCGGCCAGCCGATCCCGATGCTGATCCCTGAGGTCATTGGCTTCAAGCTGACCGGCACCATGCCCGAAGGCGCGACCGCGACCGATCTGGTGCTGACCGTCACCCAGATGCTGCGCAAGAAGGGCGTGGTCGGCAAGTTCGTGGAGTTCTATGGCCCGGGCCTGGCGCACCTCTCGCTCGAGGACATGGCGACGATCGCCAACATGGCGCCCGAATATGGCGCGACCTGCGGCTTCTTCCCGATCGACGAAGCCACGCTTGATTACATGCGCCTGTCGGGTCGCAGCGACGAAGGCGTCGCACTGGTGAAGGCCTATTCCCAGGCGCAAGGCCTGTGGCGCGAAGCCGATACCCCCGATCCGGTGTTCACCGAAACGCTCGAGCTCGATCTCGGCAGCGTGCTGCCCAGCCTTGCCGGCCCGCGCCGCCCGCAGGACCGCGTGCCGCTGGTGAATGTCGCGAACGGATTCAAGGAAACGCTGGCGAAGGATATCGGCGAGGAAAAAGCCGCCGTCACCGCGCCGGTGGCGCCGGTGTTTGGCAGCGATGTGTCCTTCCGGATGGTGGACTTTGCCGAGCGCAATGCCGAGCGCGCCGGCGTGGCGCACGCCGTCCAGCTGCGAGGCGGTGATGCGCTGCAACGCATGCCGCCTGCGCCTTCGGGCGTGATGCTGGTGAACCCTCCTTATGGCGAGCGAATTGACGTTGCCGGTGTGGCCGGTATCAGCGGCACGCAAGCGCGTGACGACAGGCGCCAGGGCATCGACGACTTTGGCCGGCCGCTGCCCAGCGCGCGCGAGGCGCAGGCTCAGGAGCGGGCGCAGTTTGCGCCTTCGCGTGACCGCTCGGCCAACCCGGGCCGCGAGCAGGCGCAAAACGCCAGTGGTGACGAAGCCTCAGATTTCTTTCCGCAGCTCGCCGCGCACTGGAAGAAAAACTACGCCGGCTGGACCGCGCACATCCTCACGCCCGACTTCAAACTGCCCGGCAAGATGCGGCTGAAAGAGTCGC
>CALFYB010000291.1 GCA_937952995.1 uncultured Caulobacteraceae bacterium | reverse complement strand
CGACCGAGGACACGGCCGAGGCCACCATCATTCAGTCTCGCCACCGTATCCCAGAACATCCTCTAAAGGATGGTCAGATCATGGTGTTTCAAGTGCCGCAACCTGAACCCCTTAGAGGCCTAGAGCCCCGCGAGATGGAAACCCGCGCCATGCATGCCTATGAGGAATATGGCCTGCAATATGTCTCCCTCTATGAAAATGTCTCCGCCTTTGGCCGCATCGCCGCCACAGCGGGTTATCCGGTGATGGTCGATGAGCGTTATCTCATGTCGCCCTCGCCAATTCCGAAATTCGACAATCCCAAGCTCCATAATTCCCAAGCGCTGATGCTGTTCGGCGCTGGTCGCGAGAAGCGGATCTATGCGATTCCGCCGCACACGACCGTTCGAAGCCTCGATTTTGAAGACTATCCCTTTGAGACCCAGAAGTGGGATGAGCGCTGCGCCCTTTGCGCCGCGGATGACTCCTATCTGGATGAGGTGGTGTTGGATGACCAGGGCCAAAGAATGTTTGTCTGTTCCGACAGTCACTATTGCTCGGACCGCCGTGCGCAGGGGTTCCGCGGCCCGATGGCGGGTCATGAGCTGGTCGATATCGACAAGGATGCTGACCAATGACCATGACTATCGATCAAGAAGCCGCAGATCAGGCCGATCAACCGCTGCTGCGCGTCCATAGCCTGTCCAAACATTATGGAATGATCACCGGCTGCCGCGATGTCTCGTTCGAAATGCGTCCCGGTGAGGTGTTGGGCATTGTCGGTGAAAGTGGCTCGGGCAAGACGACCCTCTTGAACTGCCTGTCTGGCCGTCTGCCTCCATCCCAAGGACGGGTCGAGTTTAACGCCAGCCGCCATGGGCTTGTCGATATTTACAACCTGTCAGAACCTGACCGGCGCCGGATGCAGCGTGAAGACTGGGGTTTTGTTCATCAAAATCCTCGTGATGGACTGCGCATGCGGGTGTCAGGCGGGGCCAATGTTGCAGAGTCTCTGATGAACCTCGGTCGCCGCCACTATGGAGACATGCGGCAGGCGTCGCTCAACTGGCTTAACCGCGTCGAACTTGATCTCAGCCGCATTGATGACAAGCCCCGGACCTATTCGGGCGGTATGCAGCAGCGGGTTCAGATCGCTCGCAACCTGATCCATGCGCCTCGGCTGGTGTTCATGGATGAGCCAACGGGCGGTTTGGACGTTTCGGTTCAGGCTCGATTGCTGGACCTGATGCGCGAACTGGTTCGAGATCTTGGTCTTGCCGCTATTCTGGTTACCCATGACATGGCCGTTGCCCGCCTGATGGCCGACCGGTTGATGGTGATGAAATCTGGTTCCGTCGTTGAAACAGGTCTGACCGATCAAGTGCTAGACGACCCTCAGCACCCCTATACGCAACTGCTCGTCTCATCCGTTCTGCAGATCTAAGGGCACACCCATGCAACAGTCGCAGCACAACCGTCAGATCCCCGCCATTCGGGTAACCGATCTTCGAAAGCAATTTACGCTACACAATCAGGGATCCATCGAAATCCCCGTCTTCCAATCCCTAAATCTTGAGGTCTTGCCTGGCGAGTGCGTGGTTTTTGTCGGCGACTCTGGGATTGGCAAGTCCACGCTAATGCGAACGATCTATGGCAACTATTTGGCGTCTGGGGGCACGGTCGAAGTGCAACATGACGGTACCTTTGTTGATATCACCAAAGCCTCTCCGCACCTGGTTGCCGCGGTACGTCGCCGCTCAATGGGTTATGTGAGCCAGTTTCTTCGCGTGATTCCGCGAATTTCGACGCTGGATCTGGTCATCGAACCTTTGCTCGGTAACGGCGTTGATCCAGAGGAGGCGAAGTCCCGCGCGATCAGCCTTTTGAGGAGCCTGCGCCTCCCCGAAGCCTTGTGGTCACTGCCGCCAGCAACCTTTTCGGGTGGAGAGCAACAGCGGGTCAATATCGCGCGCAGTTTCATTCGCGAATATCCTGTTCTCTTGCTTGATGAACCTACTGCCTCGCTTGATTCCAATAACCGAGAAACCGTCAT
>CALFYB010000290.1 GCA_937952995.1 uncultured Caulobacteraceae bacterium | reverse complement strand
TCTGCTGCTAATATTGCCACTATCAAAAAATGGATTGATCAAGGTGCCCTAAATACACAATGTTCTAATGTCTGCGACACAACTATTTTCACTTATGCAGGTGCAATTAAAACCATCATTGAAGGAAAAATACATAATACAATCTGATAATGTAATGATCAAGTCCTTGCCCCCACCCCGTCCTAAGTGCCTAATCCCCCCATCTGCTCCGCGTCGCGCTGGGGCTGGGGACCTTAATGAAACCCTTTGATCGCACATCCCTCTCGCGGCTCTACCCCTTCGCGGCCCTAGCCCTCTCAGCCACCCTAACCGCCTGTCTTCCGGCGGGTGAGGGGGAGGAGGGGGCGGATTTGCCGGGGGTGGTGATGGCGAGTTCTATTCCGGTGGCCCACACGCCGCCGGGGGGCTATGGCAAGACGTTCCCGCCGCCGGTCTTGGCGACCTGTACCGAGCCCCTAAGCCCCGGCGCGCCGGACCTGCGCGGGATCTGGAAGGTGGTGCGGGCTGAGCGCGGCGGCAAGACGGCCCCTGCGGGCGATCCGATCTATGGATATGTCGAGCGGATCGAGCAGTGCGGCAACCGGATTGTCGATATGGGCGGCGGCACCGTCTCCGATGGCCGCGCCGATGGCACCTATAAGAACGCCATCCATGATGTCTCGGCCTTTGGCTATACCAAGCCGATCCATGTGATCGTCACCTATGAGAAGGGCGTCTTTGTCCTGCGCCCGGTCCTCTGGCCCAAGGTGCCCTTTACGGTGCCGGGGCTGAAGGTCACGCGCGCGCTCGATGCCGAGGGGCACATGGTCTGGACCCGTCCGGACCGGGGCGGCCTGCATGTCACGCTCGAACGGATCGGCGGCCCGAACGATCCCTATACGCGGCAATAGGCTCTGGGCTTTCCTAAGGTTATGGCTTGAAAGGGGTTTTCACCCCGTGCGCGAGGGGCCATGATGGCTTCAAAGGGTGATCAAACCTCAGGGCCGGGCGCTGAATGACTGATAAGACCGCCATAGCGCCTGATACCGGATTGCCGAGCGCCAAGTTTAGCGCGCTGGTGCCCCTGATCATCGGCGCGGCCATGATGATCCAGACGCTCAATGCGACGGTGATCGTCAATGCCCTGCCCGCCATGGGCAAGGCCCTGAATGAGAGCCCGCTGCACCTTCAATTCGCCATCACCGCCTATCTGCTGGCCGCAGCGGTGTTCTTGCCCATCGGTGGCTGGGTGGCGGATCGCTATGGCAGCCGCACGGTCTTTCGCGCGGCGATTGGCATCTATACCCTCGCCTGCATGTTATGCGGCCTGTCCCAGACCTTCCCGCAGCTGGTCCTTGCCCGCGTGCTGGGCGGGGCTGCCGGAGCGGTGATGTTGCCGGTCGGGCGTCTGATCCTGCTCAAGACCGTCGAGAAGTCCGATCTGGTGCGGGCCATGTCCTATCTGACCATGCCCGCCCTGTTGGGGCCGGTGATTGGCCCGATCTTGGGCGGGTTCTTTGTGACCTATGGCTCGTGGCGCTGGATCTTCTTTATCAATGTGCCCATCGGTTTGGCCGCTCTGGTCCTGATCACCCTCTATGTGCCCGATATTCGCGAGGCCGTGCGCCATCGCCTCGATGTGAAGGGCTTTTTGCTCAGTGGCATAGGCTTGGCCGCGCTGGTCTATGGGCTGCAAAATCTGGGTCACGATTTGCTCCCTTGGCCAGTGGTGGCCGGTCTGATCGCGCTCGGCAGCCTGTGCGCGGTGCTCTATGTCCGTCACGCGCGCCGCACCGAGGGGCCGATTGTCGATCTGTCCTTGCTCGGCACCCGCAGCTTCTTCGCCTCGGTGGTGGGGGGACAGTTTCCGCGCATGGTCATCGGGGCCTCGCCGTTCTTGCTGACCCTGTTGTTGCAGGTCTCCTTTGGCCTTTCCGCCTTCGCCACCGGTCTGATCACCTTTACCAGCGCGGCGGCGGCCCTGTTGATGAAGTTCACGGCCCGGCCAATCATCCGCTGGTTCGGCTTTCGAACCGTCCTGACCGTCAATTCGGTGATCGTCGGGGCCAGCGTCCTGACCTATGGGCTCTTTACGCGCACGACGCCCCACAGCCTGATCATCATCCTGTTGCTGATTGGCGGCTTTTTCCGGTCGTTGCAGTTCACGGCCCTTGGGGCCTTGGCCTATGTCGATGTCAAACAGGCCGATATGAGCAGCGGCAGCGTGCTGCTGGGCATGTCCCAGCCCCTGGCCCAGAGTCTCGGCGTTGGCTTTGCGGCTTCGCTCTTACAAGTCCTCGTTAGCCCGCATGGGGGCAATATGGCGCAGGATACCGCCATCCGCCTGACCTTCATCGGCCTTGGCCTGATGCCGTTCCTAGCCCTACCGCTATTTTTAGCCCTGCCCAAGGATGTCGGCGCAGAGGTCAGCGGCCACCGCCTGCGCGCCTAAGACCCATCACCTAAGGGCAGTCTTTCGTCAGCCTTAGCCTTGCGCTACCAAGGACGGATAAGACCCATAAGCGCGAGAGGAAGCCCCCCATGTCTGCCCCGATGACGGCCTTTGATCACACCCCTATCCTGATTGGCGTTGGTGAGGCGTCAGAGCGGATTGATGCGGCAGACTATTCGGCGGCCTCTCCCGTCGAGTTGGCAGCGCGGGCAGGGCGAGCGGCTTGCGAAGATGCCTTGCCCGGCGGCGGACTGGCGGCGCACATCGATCTGGTCGCAGCGATCCGGCAGTTTGAAATCTCGACCCCCGGCGCGGTGGCCCCCTTTGGCTGCGCCGACAATATGCCCCGTGCGGTGGCCAAGCGGGTTGGCGCTGACCCGGCCCACGCGATCTTAGAAGTCACCGGCGGGCAGGGACCACAACATCTGGTCACCGAGCTTTGCCACGCCATCGCCGAGGGGCGCACGGGCATGGCGCTGATCTTTGGCTCCGAAGCCATCTCGACCGTGCGCCATCTCCAATCTCAGGGTGAGACCCGCGACTGGTCCGAGACCGTCGGCGGACAGATGGAAGATCGCGGCTATGGCCTTGAAGGCCTCTTGACCAGCGACCTGACCAAGCATGGCGTGCGCGCCCCCATTCAGGCCTATGCCCTGTTCGAAAATGCCCGCCGGGCCAAGACGGGCCTAGACCGCGCCGCCTATGGCCTAGAGATGGGCAAGCTGTTCGCGCCCTTTACGCAGGTGGCCCACACCAATCCCCACGCCATGTCGCAAGAGGTCTTTACCGCCGAGGAAATCGCCACGGTGACAGGCCGCAATCGCCTGATCTGCGATCCCTTCCCCCGCCGCGTCGTCTCGCGCGATCAGGCCAATCAGGGGGCGGCGGTGCTGCTGACCTCGGTCGGTAAGGCCCGCGAGTTGGGCGTGCCCGAGGACCGCTGGGTCTATCTGCATGGCGGCGCGGACGTCAAAGAACGCACCGTCATCGAGCGGCAAGATCTGGGCTCTAGCCCAGCCTCGGTCGAGGCGGTCAAGCAGGCGCTGTCGCTGGCGGGTCTGACCATGTCCGATATCGAGATCTTTGACCTCTATAGCTGCTTCCCCATCGCGGTGTTCAACATCTGCGACGCCTTTGGGCTGGCTGTGGATGATCCGCGCGGCCTGACCTTGACCGGCGGCCTGCCGTTCTTTGGCGGGGCGGGGAACAACTATTCCATGCACGGGATTGCCGAAATGGTCACCCACCTGCGCCAGAGGCCCGGTGCCTTTGGCTTTGTCGGGGCCAATGGCGGCATGATGTCGAAATATTCCGCCGGGGTCTATTCGACCCAGTCCGCCGACTGGACCCAGCCGGACCAGCGTCTGAACAAGGTCGCCGATGCCCCTGTGCCGGGGCTGGAGCTGGATGAGGCCGAAGGCTCGGCCCGGGTTGAGACCTACACCATCATCCCGCACAAGGACGGCGATCTCGTGGTGGTGGTGGGACGCCTGGATGCTGGTGGGCGGCGGTTCGTGGCCAATGCAAATGCGGGCGATCTGGCCACCCTTGAGGCTGCGCGCGCCCGCGATCCCCTGGGCCGGGCCTTTGCGGTCGAGACCGATGCCGAGGGCCTGAACCGGTTTCGCTTTACCGACTGATGGCCAGCTTGGACTGGGCCCAGGCGCTGGTGGGGCGCAGGTCCAGCCGTTCCCGGGCGAGCTGGTGGGCAAAGGCCTTGGCTCCGGCCGCCTCGGCGGCGACCAGCAGGGTCCTCTGCCAGACATCGCGCTGGGCGTGGCTGCCGCCAAATATGGCCAGTTGATGCCGCACAGGGGCCAGGGCGGCCACACTGGCCTCGAAATCGCCCCGGCCATAGGCGATCAGCCCCCGCGCCACGGCCAGACCCGCTGAGACCACGGCCAGATGATTGCTTCGGGGCAGGCTCGGGCCCTGGGCAAAGGCCTCCAGCCGGCCCAGCACAGCCTCCGCCTCAGCCTGACGCCCCGCGGCGATCAGGGCCATGATGCCGACGCACATCTCGGTGACCATCGCGCCGTAGCCGACGATGCGGATGTCTTTTTCGCTGCTAAGAAGCTTCGGCGTCGTGCCGGAGGAAATGAGCGAGTGGAA
>CALFYB010000289.1 GCA_937952995.1 uncultured Caulobacteraceae bacterium | reverse complement strand
AGGGCTAAGAAAGTCAAAGCCCTCTCCCTGTGGGAGAGGGTTGGGTGAGGGCCTTGTTTAAAACCCCCTAATGGGCCTGCATGATCTTTCGTGGACCCTCGGCCATCTTGGCACTGCGGGCGGAGGCCACCACGACAGGCGTGACAGGCACGGCCCTGTTGCCCCAAGAGGCGCGAACAAAGGTTAGGACCGTCGCGATTTCCGCATCGCTCAAGTCGCTTTTAAAGCTGGGCATGCCGCCTCGGCCATTAAGGACAGTGGAGGCTACGACCTTAGGATCACCCTTCACAAAGACGTTCTTGGCCAAGGCGGGAAAGGCACCGGGAATGCCTTGGCCCATGGGCTGATGGCAGGCGGCGCAGTTCTCGGCGAACAGGGCAGCCCCGGTTGGGGGAGCCGCCTGCGCGCCGGAAAAGCTGATCAAACTTGCGATCATCGGTCCTGCAAGAATGAGGGATTTCATTTAAGGGCCTCCTTCTAAGCCATGACCCGCTGGTGCAGATGGGCGATCTGCTGCCAAGCGGACTCGATGGCTCCGGCCTGCCAGCCGGTCATGTAGCTGAGGTGCTCGCCGGCCAGATAGATGCGGCCATCGGGCTTGCACAGGGTGGGGTAATAGTCGCGCCGACCGTCCTCTTTCCATTCGGCCCAGCCACCGAGATTGTAGGCCACCCGGTGCCAAGCCACAGAGAAGGCGGTCTCGAAGTTTTCGGCATATTCGGGGAAGATTTTCTGGCCTGCCGCGACCGCATGGGCGGCGCGCTCAGCAGGCGTCTTGGCGCTGATCTTGGCCGCCTCGTTGCCGAACTGGTAATAGCCGAGGATCACGCCCTTTTGGCTTTGGAAGCCCGTCGAGGGTAAGGACATGGAGCCGATGTCGCGCATGTCGGTATGGACGTGACCGCCATAGATCGCGTGGTCCTCTTCCCAGAACCGGCGCTTCATCTGCAGGCCGATCTTGCCGACGGGGGCATAGGCGACATTGTTCATCGCCTCTTTGAACGGGGCCGAGACATTCATGTCGATGGATTTGAGCACCGACAGCGGAATGGTGCAGATGCAATAGTCGCCCTTGACCACCGCAGGCTTGCCGTCGGCGTCCATATAAGCAACCTCGACCCCGGCATCGGACTGCTTGATCTTCTGGACCACCGACGAATAGCGGATCAGGTGGCCGACCTGCTTTTCAAAGGCCTTGGCGATGCGGTCCATGCCGCCGACCGGCTGGAACATGGTGCGCTGCTGCTCATAGCCCGCCACCGAGGTCAGGACAGACCAGGTCTTGGAATGGAGCACGTCGGTCATGCTGTAGGGTGTGCTCAGCTTGCCGGGGCCCGGATCAACCCCTGCGCCGGGATGGATCTCATAGCCGCGTCCCTCAGCGCCCGAATAGGCCAGATCCTTGGGCGAGAGGTAGCCCTCATTGACCAGATAGGCCACGAACAGGTCGCGGTCTTCTTGGGTCATGGGCAGGTCCAGGCCGCCCTTATTGACCACCTTGGCCAGCAGTTCGGCCGCATTGCCGCGCGCGTCCGCCGCGATCTGGCCCTTGCGGACCGGCTTGCCTGCCAGAGGGCCGGTGCCCTTTTCGAAATAGACATAGGAGTTGTCATTGTCGTTGACGAACAGCTCCAGCGGCACGCCAAAGGTCTTGGTGTAGTGCAGCGTCGAGCGGTGATGGTAGGGGATGCGCCAAGGGCCGTGATTGATATAGAGGCCGTCATCGAAGGTGCAGGTCTGGGCCTGCCCGCCCAGCTCGGTGATCGTCACCCCGGCCCGGGCGCTCTGGCAGCGCCCTCCGGCAAAGCTGCGGGCTTCGAGCACCGTGACCTTGTAGCCGGACTTGGTCAGCTCATAGGCCGCCGTCATTCCGGCCAGACCCGCGCCCAGCACCACGATCGACTTGCCATTGCCTGACCCGGTCAGGACCGGCGGCGCGGCATGGGCCGAACCGATACCAAAGCCCAAGGCCTCCATCCCGGCAAGGATCATGGTGGTCCCACCGACCAGACCCAGCCGCTCGATAAACCGCCTGCGCGTCAGAACGCCAGAAGCTGGACCGCTCGTCTCATCCATCATCGACATGTTGCTATTCCTTGATCGTTCGGGCTGCGCCGTAAGGGCACAAGGGGGCTCAATGACGGTTCGCGTGAACCGCCTTGGGCTTAGATTTGGAGGGTAGATCGTCTGTCTCTGGAGGCGTTGCCGCCGCCGGAGCGGCCGAGGTCAGGGCATCTTGGCGGCGATGACTTCGATCTCGACCAGATAGCCGGGGCCCGCCAAGGCGGCGACCTGGATGGTCGCGCGCGAGGGTTTGTTGGGCTGTTCGGCGGTGCCGTAGAACTGGGTGTAGGCCGCCATCATGCCCGCAAAGTCCATCTTGCCGCCCAGATCAGGATCGCCCAGCAGATAGACGTGCATATTGACGACATCCGCCGCCGTCATGCCGTGCGCCTTGAGAATATCGTCGATCTTTTTGAGGACGCTCAGGGTCTGGGTCTTGGTGTCGCCGTAGGAGGCCTTGGTGCCTGCGGGAGCGGCAGGATCAGCGACAGCGGCCAATTGACCGCTGACATAGAGGGTCTTGGCACCGGCAGGCACCGTGACCGCCGTCGCAATCGGCGACTTATCCGATCCAACCCGGGTCACACCCTCGGCCAAAACCGGACTGCTCAAACCCAACGCCATCAAAGACGCAATCATCATGTTCCGCACGTCGATCATCCCCACGATCAGAGCCTGCAACCAAGCTATTGCACTGAAGCTAGGTTGGGCCGCTGTCTCGGCGGGGACAAAGACAATCGGAGCGCGGGTTGAAGAAAGCCGCGCCCTGCTCAATCCGGTTCAAATTTGTGCTCGAGGCGCGGTTGATCTGTCGAAAAAAGTGGCGGGGGTGGGTTGGCCGCAACTCCCCCCACATCCCGAGTTCCCCGCGAAGGCGGGGATCCAGACCCTTTGAACTGAGGAAGGTGGATGCATCCCCCTCACTTAAGCCCTCTCCCCCAAGGGGGCGAGGGCTTACCCGTTCGTTCTTAGCCCTCTCCCTGTGGGAGAGGGTTGGGTGAGGGCCTTGTTTTCTTCTTTAAGAAAGACCCCCTACCCC
>CALFYB010000288.1 GCA_937952995.1 uncultured Caulobacteraceae bacterium | reverse complement strand
GGCGAGTTCCCCGAGCTGCAAGGCCTGATGGGCGGCTACTATGCCCGCCAGCAGGGCGAAGCCGACGCCGTCGCCGACGCCATCCGCGACCACTACAAGCCCCAAGGCCCTGCCGATAGCGTGCCGACCGCCCCGGTCAGCGTGGCTGTGGCCTTGGCCGAAAAGCTGGACACGCTGGTCGGGTTCTTCGCCATTGATGAGAAGCCGACAGGATCGAAAGACCCCTATGCCCTGAGACGGGCAGCCTTGGGTGCGGTTCGACTTATTCTCGACAATAGTTTGACCATTAACCTGCGTGATCTTTGTATCGAACATGCACGAGTTGGATATTCGTTAGAATATGCTGACGCATCAACGCCGATAAATGCGCTGATGATGTTTGTGGTTGATAGACTCAACGTGGCCTTGCGTGAGCAGGGCTTCCGTCACGACATAATCAGCGCCACATTTAGTGCCTTACGGACAACAGAACTATTCCTGACGAATTTGGTTGATAAGGTACGGGTCCTCTCAACCTACCTGCCGACGCCGAACGGAGAAAAATTGCTTGCTGGCTATCGTCGTAGTGGCAATTTCTTGAAGAATGTGAAGGACTTTGATGGATTGGGTGACCCAATCAGGGTGGAGAGTGCCCCATCCGAAGAGCTTGCTCTTTTTGATGAATTTACACGTGTTCAAGCGCAAGTGTTGACGGCATTTTTGGATGGAACTCAGGTTTCCGTTCCAGTGCTAAATGCACTCGCTTCGCTGCAAGACCCGATAGATGCCTTTGCAGATAACGTGTTTATCGCTGAACCTGAATTCCGCATAAACCGTCTGCGGTTATTGACACGAATAAAGGCCACTATGGAACGCGTCGCAGACTTTTCCTTGATTAACGGGTGAGATGACCATGGCGAACGATAGCGCGAACCCCATCCGTTGGGTCTATGGCTTTGGCGGCGGCAGCGCCGATGGCGATGCCAAGATGAAGAACCTCTTGGGTGGCAAGGGGGCTAATCTGGCCGAGATGAGCGCGCTGGGCCTTCCCGTGCCTCCGGGCTTCACCATCACCACCGAGGCCTGCGTTCACTATTACAGCAACGGCAAGACCTATCCGGCGCACCTCGAAGATCAGGTTCGCGCCGGTCTGGCCAAGGTCGAGGCCATCACCGGTAAGGTGTTTGGCGATCCGGCCAATCCGCTGCTCGTGTCGGTCCGTTCCGGGGCGCGCGCCTCGATGCCGGGCATGATGGACACGGTGCTGAACCTTGGCCTCAACGACGCCACGGTCGAGGGTCTGGCCAAGCTTTCGGGCGACCGCCGCTTTGCCTTCGACAGCTATCGCCGCTTCATCCAGATGTATTCCAACGTCGTGCTCGATCTGGACCATCACATGTTCGAAGAAATCCTCGACGAGCACAAGGACCGGCTGGATGTCAGCATCGACACCGCGCTGAGCGCCGAAGACTGGGAAGCGGTCGTGGCCGACTATAAGGCCGCCGTCGAGCGCGAGCTTGACCGTCCCTTCCCGCAAGACCCCGCCGCCCAGCTCTGGGGCGCGGTCAGCGCCGTCTTTGCCAGCTGGATGAACGAGCGGGCCAAGTTCTATCGCCGCATGCACGACATCCCCGAAAGCTGGGGCACGGCGGTCAATGTCCAGTCGATGGTGTTCGGCAATATGGGCGAGACCTCGGCGACGGGCGTGGCATTTACGCGCAACCCCTCGACCGGCGAGGCGCGGCTCTATGGCGAGTTTCTGATCAATGCTCAGGGCGAGGACGTGGTGGCCGGTATTCGCACGCCGCAGAGCCTGACCAAGATCGCCCGCGAGGAGATGGGCGAGAACGCCCTGTCGATGGAAGAGGCCATGCCCGAGGTCTTTGGCCAGTTCAAGGCCGTGGTCGAGCGGCTGGAACGCCACTATCGCGACATGCAGGACATCGAGTTCACGGTCGAGCAGGGCGTGCTCTACATGCTCCAGACCCGCAACGGCAAGCGCACGGCCAAGGCGGCCTTGAAGATCGCGGTCGATATGGCCGCCGATGGCATGATCACTCAAGAAGAGGCGATCCTGCGCGTCGAGCCCTCGGCGCTGGACCAGCTCTTGCACCCCACCATCGACCCCAAGGCCGAGCGTAATGTCGTCGCCCAGGGG
>CALFYB010000287.1 GCA_937952995.1 uncultured Caulobacteraceae bacterium | reverse complement strand
TCCTGAACGGCGATCTTCCACCACTCATGGCTTTCCACTTCGCTCAGGCCCTGAGCGTCGGTTGCTTCGCCCTTCTTCAGACCCTTTGGCGCGGCCGTGGCGATCTGACCGATCAGCATTTCCTTCAGGCGCGAATAGGTTGCGCGGTTGAGGATCGTGCGTTCGTCGTCACGGTCCTTTGCCAGCGATTCCTTTTCTTCGGTCTGAATGGCGCGCGTACGGTCATCAATGTCGATGCCGTGACGGTTGAAGACGCGGACTTCGACGACCGTACCAGCAACACCCGGCGGCAGACGCAGCGAGGTATCGCGGACGTCAGACGCCTTTTCACCGAAGATGGCGCGGAGGAGCTTTTCTTCCGGCGTCATCGGGCTTTCGCCCTTTGGCGTGACCTTACCGACGAGAATGTCGCCCGGCATCACTTCGGCACCGATGGCAACGATGCCCGCTTCGTCGAGGTTGCGCAGAGCTTCTTCACCAACGTTTGGAATGTCGCGGGTGATTTCCTCAGGGCCCAACTTCGTGTCGCGAGCCATGACTTCGAATTCCTCAAGGTGAATTGAGGTGAAGACGTCGTCACGGACGATGCGCTCGGAGATCAGGATGGAGTCTTCGAAGTTGTAGCCATTCCAAGGCATGAAGGCGACGAGGGCGTTACGGCCCAGGGCCAACTCGCCCAGATCGGTCGACGGGCCGTCAGCGATAATATCGCCAGCGACGATCCGGTCGCCCACCCGCACCAGCGGACGCTGGTTGATACAGGTGTTCTGGTTGGAACGCTGGAATTTTGACAGGCGGTAGATATCGACGCCCGGCTTGGTGGGGTCGGTCTCTTCCGTAGCGCGGATAACGATACGCGTACCATCGATCTGCTCGACGATACCGGGGCGGCGAGCCACCACGGTTGCGCCGGAGTCGCGGGCCACAACGCCTTCCATGCCGGTACCGACCAGAGGCGCGTCGGACTGTACCAGAGGCACGGCCTGACGTTGCATGTTCGATCCCATCAGGGCGCGGTTGGCGTCATCGTTTTCCAAGAAGGGGATCAGGGCCGCAGCCACCGAAACCACCTGCTTAGGCGACACGTCCATATAGGTGACCATATCGCGCGAGGTCAGGCTGACGTCGCCGTTGATCCGGCAAGGCACCAGATCTTCGATGATCGAACCGTCGGAGGTCAGCTTCACGTTCGCCTGAGCGATGACGTGCTTGGCTTCTTCCATGGCCGACATGTAGGTGACCACGTCACCGGCAACGCCGTTAATGACCTGACGGTACGGGCTCTCAATGAAGCCGTACTTGTTGACCACAGCGTGGGTCGCCAAGCTGTTGATCAGACCAATGTTCGGGCCTTCCGGCGTTTCAATCGGGCAGATACGGCCATAGTGGGTTGGGTGCACGTCGCGGACTTCAAAGCCAGCGCGCTCACGGGTCAGACCCCCAGGGCCAAGCGCCGACAGGCGACGCTTATGGGTGATTTCCGACAGCGGGTTGGTCTGGTCCATGAACTGCGACAGCTGCGAGGAGCCGAAGAATTCACGAACAGCCGCAGCGGCTGGCTTGGCATTGATCAGGTCGTGCGGCATGACCGTGTCGATATCGACGCTGGACATACGCTCCTTGATGGCGCGCTCCATACGCAGAAGACCAACGCGGTACTGGTTTTCCAGCAATTCGCCGACCGAACGGACCCGGCGGTTGCCGAGGTTGTCAATGTCGTCGATTTCACCGCGACCGTCGCGCAGACCCACGAGGGTCTTCAGAACGGCCAGAACATCGTCCTTACGGATGACGCGCATCTCGTCCGAAGCATCAAGCTCCAGACGCATGTTCATCTTCACCCGGCCGACGGCCGACAGGTCGTAACGCTCGGAGTCAAAGAACAGACCATTGAACATGGTCTCTGCGGCGTCCACGGTTGGTGGCTCGCCAGGACGCATGACGCGATAGATGTCGAACAGGGCGTCTTCACGCACCGAATTCTTATCGACGCGCAAGGTGTTGCGGATATAGGCGCCGACCGTGACATGGTCGATATCGAGCACGTCAATGGTGTTGAAGCCTTGCTCTGCCAAGGTCTGGATCGACACGGCGTCGAGCTCATCACCGGCTTCAGCGTAGATTTCACCGGTCTCGTAATTGACTGCATCACGGGCCAGATAACGGGTGACCAGCGCATCGGGTGCCAGCAGCAAGGTCTTAACGCCGCTGTCAGCGAACTTCTTGGCGGCACGGGCGCTGATCTTCTGGCCCGCAGGCGCGATCTCTTCGCCGGTGTCGGCATCAACCAGAGCGAACTCTGGCTTCACGCCGCGCCAACGCTCAGGCTTGTAGGGGGTTGCCCAGCCGCCTTCGCGCTTTTCGTAAGGCACTACGTCGTAGAACGTGGTCAGGATCTCTTCACCGTCCATGCCCAAGGCATAGAGGAAGGTGGTCGCAGGCAGCTTGCGGCGACGGTCGATGCGCACATAGACCACGTCCTTGGCGTCGAACTCAAAGTCGAGCCACGAACCGCGATAGGGGATGATCCGCGCGGCGAACAGCAGCTTGCCCGACGAGTGGGTCTTGCCCTTGTCGTGGTCGAAGAACACGCCCGGCGAACGGTGCATCTGCGAGACGATAACGCGCTCGGTGCCGTTGACGATGAAGGTGCCTTTGTTCGTCATGAGCGGGATATCGCCCATATAGACGTCCTGCTCCTTGATGTCCTTAACCGAGCGAGCGCCGGTTTCTTCGTCTGATTCAAACACGATCAGGCGAAGCTTGACCTTCAAGGGCGCGGCATAGGTCATGTCGCGCTGAATGCATTCTTCCATGTCGTACTTGGGGTCCTCGAACTCGTAGGACACGTACTCAAGCACGGCGCGCTCGTTGAAGTCCTTAATCGGGAAGACCGACTTAAAGACTGCTTCAATGCCTTCGTCGCGGCGTTGGCCCGGACGGACCTCGCGCTGAAGGAACTGTTCATAGGAGGAGCGCTGGACCTCAATGAGGTTCGGCATGGTCACAGCTTCGGGGATGCGTCCGAACGACTTCCGGATACGCTTCTTGCCGGTAAAGGATTGTACCATCGATGTTCCCTACGCACGGGGGTGCCCCGCGCTAATCTCAATGTCCAGGTGTCCGCCCTCGGCTTACGCTCCCTATGACAGGAGGCGCCGGACACCGGAAATGGCCCCTGAAAAGCTCAAGGGCGCCCCTTCGCGCTGGTCGGAGGGCGGCTGACCGCGCCTCGGGGCATTTGTCCAAAGGACATCGACCGATAAATCGGTTTTTTGTCTTCTGTGCAAGCGACGGTGAATAGGCGCTTTCTCTGGGGAATGAAAGTGCCAAATAGCGGAAGTATTAATTTAAATCTGAAGGACCCCCTACCCCGGCTTCGCCGGTACTTCCCCCAGAGGGGGAAGATCG
>CALFYB010000286.1 GCA_937952995.1 uncultured Caulobacteraceae bacterium | reverse complement strand
TGCGATCGCCTTGAGTTTCTTGGTCGTGCTGCTCGGCCGGATCGTAACCCAAGGTGCCTCGACCTTCGTCGTGCACTCGATCTCGGTTCAAGTGCCGCTCGATCCGGCAAGGATCGATAGAACCGCGCTTGAAGGCGTCAATTACGACCTCATGGTCGCTGATGCGGTTCTCGCCAAGCTGGGCGAAAAGGATGACGATTTCGGGACCAAATCAGAGGCCGTAAAGGACCTGATGTCGCCGGACTTTGGCTTCCAACTGCTCAATATGGTCAAGGCGGACTCAAGCCTGATTGGTAAGACTGTCACCGTCTCTGGTCCTTTGCGGGCCAATGCCGACCTCTATTTTAAGGGGGAGATCAAACGCTCTTCACCCGAAGAAGAGCGGACCTTGAGCAATCAGCAGCTCGATTGGCTGGATGCCCTGAAGTCTTCGGGCGCGGTTAAGACCGGTTTCAACACGGGCTTTTTCACCAAGTCGGACTCCACCGAGCCTGAGCAGGCCGGGGTCCTTGGGGCCGTCGTTGGCTCAGCCATGATGCTGTTGGTTACCGCCTTTTTGGCCGTGCCCATCGGTGTGATGGCTGCGGTCTATCTCGAAGAGTTTGCGCCCAAGAACAAATGGACCGACGTCATTGAGGTCAACATCAACAATCTGGCCGCCGTGCCGTCGATTGTTTACGGCCTGCTGGGTCTGGGTCTGTTCATCAATACCTTAGGTGTGCCGAGGTCCTCGCCTCTGCTGGGCGGTCTGGTCTTAGCCCTGATGGCCTTGCCGACTGTGATCATCGCCACCCGTTCGTCCTTGAAGGCCGTGCCCCCCTCGATCCGGGAAGCGGCGCTCGGTGTTGGCGCATCGCGCACCCAAGCGGTGTTCCACCATGTCCTTCCCCTCGCGATGCCCGGTGTTATGACGGGGTCGATCTTGGCGCTGGCCCATGCCTTGGGCGAAACCGCGCCCCTGTTGATGATCGGCATGGTCTCGTTTGTGCCTGGCGTGCCCCACAGCTTCGATCAAGCCGCGACCGTGTTGCCGGTGCAGGTCTTTATCTGGGAGAACGCGTCAGAGAGGGCTTTCCACGAGCGGACAGCGGCCGCCATCATGGTCCTGCTGGTCTTTATGATCCTTATGAATGCGGTGGCGATTATTGTGCGCCGCCGGTTTGAGCGGCGGTGGTAGCCGTCATGCCCCCCAACGGTTCCTCCTTTTCGAGATCTGTCATGCCTATGAACCGCGACGATTCCGCCAGCCATTCGGCCGTGCAAGGCCCTCCGATTAAGATCCGGGCTCGGGACATCAATGTCTATTACGGCGAGAAACAGGCCCTGTTCGACGTCGCCATCGACATTCCTGAAAAGGCTGTGACCTCGTTCATCGGCCCCTCGGGCTGTGGCAAGTCGACGTTCTTGCGCTGCATGAACCGGATGAACGACACCATCCCCATCTGCCGGGTCACCGGTTCGATCGAGATGGACGGCGAGGATGTCAACGCCAAGTCCATCGATCCGGTTGTCCTGCGCGCCCGGGTCGGCATGGTGTTCCAAAAGCCAAATCCTTTCCCCAAGTCGATCTATGAGAATGTGGCCTATGGTCCGCGCATCCATGGCCTAGCCACCGGCAAGGACGAACTCGACGCCATCGTTGAAAGCTCCTTGCGCCGCGCCGGTCTTTGGGACGAGGTCTCCGACCGCCTGTTGCAGCCCGGCACCGGTCTGTCGGGTGGTCAGCAGCAGCGTCTGGTCATTGCCCGTGCCATTGCCGTGGGTCCAGAAGTGATCTTGATGGACGAGCCCTGCTCGGCTCTCGACCCCATCGCAACCGCCAAGATCGAAGAGCTGATCGACGAATTGCGCGAGCAGTTCTGCATCGTCATCGTCACCCACTCTATGGCCCAGGCAGCGCGTGTCTCTCAGCGCACGGCCTTTTTCCATATGGGCCGCCTTGTCGAGAGCGGTCCAACGGACGAGATTTTCACCAATCCGCGTGACAGCCGCACGCAAGACTACATCACCGGCCGCTTCGGCTAGGAGCCCTTGTCATGACGCAACATACTGTCAAAGCCTATGGCGACGAACTGAACCATCTGACGGCGGAAGTCGCGCGGATGGGCGGGCTGGCGGAAGCTCAGGTGGTCGATTCCATCGTCTGCATCACGCGCCGCGATGTGAATCTCGCCCAGAACATCATCGCCCATGACGACAAGCTCGATCAGATGCAGATCGATATTGAGCGCAAGGCCATCAAGCTGATCGCCCTTCGCCAGCCGGTGGCGCAAGACCTGCGTCGTACGGTTGCCGCGATGAAGATTTCGTCCAACCTAGAGCGCTGCGGCGATCTGGCCAAGAACATCGCCAAGCGGGCGCTGGTGGTCTCTGAAGCCGAGCCCATGACCCCTCTGACCCGCTCGATTGAGCGTATGGGCCATCTGGTGACCGGGCGTTTGAAGGATGTTCTGGACGCCTACACCTCGTCCAACGTCAATCGCGCCGTCGGCGTCTGGTGGCGCGATGAAGAGGTGGATGAGCACTATAACAGCCTGTTCCGCGAGCTCTTGACCTACATGATGGCTGATCCGCGCACGATCACCTCCTGCGCCCATTTGCTGTTTGTGGCCAAGAACTTGGAGCGGATCGGTGACCACGCGACCAACATCGCCGAAATCATCCATTTCGAACTGACCGGCGAAGACATGATCACCGACCGGCCTAAGCACAGCGATCTACAATCCTAACCGCCTGTAGATTAGAGGATATATCCGCTTGACCCCCTATGTTCTGGTTGTCGAAGACGAAGACGCTCTGGCGACATTGCTCCACTATAATTTGGAGAAAGAGGGTTATCGGGTCTCGTTGGCGGCCGATGGTGAAGAGGCCCTAACCCAGGTCAACGAGCAACTGCCAGACCTTATTGTGCTCGACTGGATGTTGCCAAAGGTCTCGGGCATCGAGGTCTGCCGCCGCCTTCGCGGTCGCTCCGAAACCCGCAATGTGCCGATCATTATGCTGACGGCACGTGGGGAAGAGACCGACCGGATTCGCGGGCTCGATACGGGCGCAGACGACTATGTCTGCAAACCTTTCGCGCCCCGTGAAGTGATCGCAAGAATCCGAGCCTTACTTCGCCGCTCAGAGGGGAAGCTTGTAGCAAACCCTAATCCATGGTTTGTAGACGAAAACGCTTTCAGAATCCGTTTGAAAGGTGAATGGCTTCCACTGACGCGCGTTGAATTCTTGATACTTAGATTGCTGTTGAGTCGCTCTGGTCGCGTTTTTTCAAGAGATCACCTTTTGAACACCATTCACGCTACTCAAAAAGATATCAGTGACAGAGCCATTGATACCCATGTCAAAAATTTGCGCAAAAAAATGATGGCTGCAGGAAGTGATGATTGTATCCGTTCTATTTATGGTGCAGGCTATAAAATGCAGGTTGTATGAAGCTTTTCACGAAATATAACAGCGTTAATATTACTGCCACCATACTCACTTTTGTGATAGGAA
>CALFYB010000285.1 GCA_937952995.1 uncultured Caulobacteraceae bacterium | reverse complement strand
CGACCTCGGCAAGACCCTGATGGAACTCGGCCTCCCTCCCGGTCAGCTTGTCCCGCAAGGTCTGGGCCTCACGATGGGCATCCGCAAGGGCAAGCCTGAGCGTATACAGCTCTGCACCCGTGCCCTGGAGGGCCGCGTTCAGAGCGGCAACTTCCGAAGACAACTCAGCCGCCCGACCGGCCTCAAAGTCCCGGCCCCTGCGGGCATCCGCCAGTTGGGTCTTCGCAACATCCAGCGCATGAGTCACCGGCGAGACGAAGGGCCCCATTTGTGCCCTCAGGTCTGCCAAAAGGCTTCGCGCTGCGTCGAGGGGCCGCAGGTCAAGGGCACCGCCTGTGGCGGCCTGACAGAGGGCCTCATAAACGCCCTTGGCGGCCAGGCCGATGGCAGCCAGGTCTTCCAGCCGTCCCTGGCTGGAATTGTGCCGCAGTTCCGGGGTCAGAAAATCGTCGATCTGCAGGGCGGCGGCCTTGGTCAGTCGGGGTAGGGCCACACCGTGACAGGTCTCGATCCGGACCACCTCGCTTCGCCAGTCGCCCAGGAGCCGGTCATAGTCCACAAAGGCCCGGGGCAGGTCGCGACTGCCTGCTTCAGCGGCCAGCATGTAGGTCGTCCAGAGCAGGACGGACTTGATCTGTGGAAATCCGTCCCGGCGGGCCAGGGATCCCGCGACCGCCAGGGGATGGCGGACGGGAATCACGCACCGGGCCGTTATGGACTGTGCCTCCAGGACGCCGCGCCAAAGGGGCAGGAGCAGGGAAACCCTTGGATCCTTCATCAGGGGGTGGCGCGCCCGGCCAAATTCGCTGCGGAACAGGGCCAGGGCCTCTGCGGCCGGATCGGCAGGCACTGTGACCAGATCCGGGGCCATGGCTCTGGCATCGGCCTGAGACTGTCCGCGCCAAAGGCCAAGCTTTTGGGCCGCGCCATTCACCGCCCGCAGGCAAAGACCGCGTCCATTGCGTTCGACCAAGGCAAAGGGGATGGGCTCTTGATCAGAGGCCTCAGCCGACCTGACGCGGGCCTTCTGATGAGAGGCCTTCTGATCCGGGTCCGAACGGGTCCAGACCGTCACGGGCCAATCCGGCAGCCAAACGCAGGCCACGCGCCTGCTGGGCTGCGGCCGGGCCAGATTTTGCGTCGCGCCAGATGCGCCGGTCATCGTCCCACTCCAACTCCCATGCCCCCGGCAAGCCATCCCGCCGCCGGGTCAGTTCCGCTCTCAATCGCGCCGGGCCGGGCGCGCGCACATCAAAGGCCTGCGGAGCAGAGGCCATCGACCCAATCCGCCAGCGCCGCCAAGCCGCGCTCAGCCCGTCTGCGCCGGTCGTTCGCAAGATCGCCGCTGCGGCCCCGCCCGCCTTTGCTGCAAAGGCCAGCCGCCGCGTGGCGACAAAATCCGGAGCCGACAGGGCCGCCACCGCGCCGCCCACCGCCCCCGACTTCAAGGCCTCTTCCAGCGCCCAGATCGCTTGGCGTTCATCGGCCACCGCCACCACGATCAGACCGCCGCCCGAGGGGGCCTGCATTTGCCAGCCCTGCGCAAAGGGCCGCCCCCGCTCACGCAGCCAAGCCTTGGCCGCAACGAACAGGCCCGGACGCGGCACGCCCTTGTCTGGTTCTGGCGACACCCGCAAAAGCGCAAAGGCCAGCGCCGCCGCAAGGTCTTGAGGCTCTGCCGCCGCCACCTCCTCCAGCCCCCTTTCGGGCACGGGGAACCCCTCTGGAAATGACGGTGGATCGGACATGCTGGAACCCTTGTTGTTCTTATTTTGTTCTCTTTTTGGAACGAGAGTCAACAGGAGTCTGGACGCGGCACTGACTCAAACCCACCAAGAGACAAATTGAACCGAGCCGGATAAGTGCCTAGGAAGGGCGCGCACAAGGACCCTCGATCATGACCCCTGACCAGAACGCTGACCTGACCCCTATCGACCGCACAGCCCTGCTTGAGGGTCTGGTGATCAGCGCCCATGCGGCGGGTAAGGCGATCTGGGACATCTATAATTCGGCCTTTGACGTGACCGTAAAGGCCGATGCCTCGCCCGTGACCCTGGCCGATACCGCCGCCGAGGCGATCATCTTGGCCGATCTGGCCCGCCTAGCGCCTTTGATCCCGGTCGTGGCTGAAGAAGAGGCCGCAGCGGGCCGTATCCCCCATGTAGGCCGCCAGTTCTTCGTGGTGGACCCCCTCGATGGCACCAAAGAGTTCGTGCAGCGGCGCGGCGACTTTACGGTCAATATTGCCCTGATCGAGGACGGCCACCCCACCCTCGGCGTGGTCTATGCCCCGGCTAAGGACCGGATGTTCGCCGGTGATGTGACGGCCAAGATCGCTTGGACCCTTGAGGTCTCGCCAGATGCCGCGCTCAGCACCGCCACCGCGCGGCGGCCCTTGGCTGTGCGCACGCCGCCCAGCGAGGGCCTGACGGCGGTGGCCTCCAAGTCGCACAATACGCCCCAGACCGATGCCTATCTGGCCGCCTATCCGATCCTTGACCGGGTCTCGGTCGGCTCGTCCTTGAAGTTCTGCCTGGTCGCGGCCGGGGAAGCCGACCTCTATCCGCGCCTGTCCCCGACCTGCGAGTGGGATACGGGCGCGGGCCATGCGGTCCTGTCCGCAGCCGGCGGCAAGGTACTGGCCCTCGATGCCACCCCGCTGCTCTATGGCAAGCCGAACTTCTTTAATCCGGGATTTTTGGCCGCTGGTCCGCTCGATCCGATCGCGGCCACGCCCTTCATGGACTAGGGCTTGGCCTGCGCGCCTCTCGGTTTGCTGCGAGGTGCCTTAGAAAAGCTTATGCGATATCGTGCGCGATAGGCGCTAATAGAACCGCCTATGACCACCGAGAGCGCGACCGTGCCTGAAACTCAGCAAAAGCCCCTCCTGTCGCCTGTTGCCCTGACCCACCTGCAAAGGTTGGAGGCCGAGAGCATCCACATCATGCGCGAGGTCGTCGCCGAGAGCGACAATCCGGTGATGCTCTATTCGATCGGCAAGGACAGTGCAGTGATGCTGCATCTGGCGATCAAGGCCTTCTATCCGGCCCTGCCGCCTTTCCCGCTCTTGCATGTCGATACGGGCTGGAAGTTCCGCGAGATGATCGCCTTTCGCGACGACATCGTGGCCAAGATGGGCCTAACCCTCTTCACCCACACCAATCCTGATGGCTTGGCCCAAGGCGTCGGGCCGTTCACCCACGGCTCTGCGGTCCATACCGATATCATGAAGACCCAGGCCCTCAAGCAGGCGCTAGACAAGCACGGCTTTGACGTGGCCTTCGGCGGGGCCCGGCGCGACGAGGAAAAGTCCCGCGCCAAGGAGCGCATCTTCTCCTTCCGCTCGGCCCAGCACCGCTGGGACCCCAAGCAGCAGCGGCCAGAGCTGTGGCGCACCTATAATGCCCGCAAGCAAAAGGGCGAGAGCATCCGGGTCTTCCCCCTGTCCAACTGGACCGAGCTGGACATCTGGCAATATATCCATCTGGAGAACATCCCGCTGGTGCCGCTCTACTTCTCGGCGGAACGTCCTGTGGTCGAGCGGGACGGGACCTTGATCATGGTCGATGATGACCGCATGCCCCTGCGCCCCGGCGAGGTGCCGGAGCAAAAGATGGTGCGGTTCCGGACCCTTGGCTGCTATCCCCTGACCGGCGCGGTCGAGAGCACCGCCGCGACCCTGCCCGACATCATCCAAGAGATGCTGCTGACCACCACCTCCGAGCGTCAGGGGCGGGTCATTGACCATGACCAGGCCGCTTCCATGGAGAAGAAAAAACAGGAGGGCTACTTCTGATGGCCCATATTTCTGATCTCATCGGCACCGATATTGACGCCTATCTGCTGCAGCATCAGCACAAGAGCCTCTTGCGCTTCATCACCTGCGGCAGCGTCGACGACGGCAAGTCCACCCTGATCGGGCGGCTGCTCTATGATTCCAAAATGATCTTCGAAGATCAGATGGCGGCCTTGGAGGCGGACTCCAAGCGCGTCGGCACCCAGGGCGGCGAGATCGACTTCGCGCTGCTGGTCGACGGGCTGTCGGCCGCCCGGGTGCGCTCGGTGCTCGAAGTGGCGATGAGCCGCTTCCAGTTGATGAACGGCCTGCGGCAGGACCTGGACAAGGCCAAGGCGGACCTCGCCTCGCGCAAGGCGTTCCTGCGGCATCTCTCGCCGATCCGTAAGAAGCGCTGGGTGGTCTATGCCAAGCCTCCGTTCGCCGGGCCGCAGGCGGTGCTGGCCTATCTTGCGCGCTACACCCACCGCGTTGCCATCTCGAGCCAGCGGCTCATTGCCTTCGACGAGACCGGCGTCACCTTCCGCTACAAGGACTATCGCCGCGACGGGGTCGAACGTCAGCAGGTCATGACGCTGGCGACCGACGAGTTCATCCGCCGCTTCCTGATCCACGTTCTGCCTCGCGGCTTCCACCGCATCCGGCATTACGGCCTGCTCGCCAGTTCGGCGCACAAGGAGGCCATGGCGCTCGCCCGCAGGCTGCTCGGCGTCGCAGCGCCGGTCGTCGAACCCGAACTCGACGAGCCGCCCGATAACCGCCCGCCATGTCCTTGCTGCGGCGGGCACATGACTATCATCGAGATCTTCGCCCGCTGGTGCCAGCCTCGCGCGCCGCCATTATCGGCATCGCCCATCCGGGAGAACACGCCATGACCGTCGCCACCGTCACCCCGAGCCAGGACGTCGCCCCCGCCT
>CALFYB010000284.1 GCA_937952995.1 uncultured Caulobacteraceae bacterium | reverse complement strand
CCATTGTCGGTGTCGATGACAGCTGGTGCCAGCGCATCTGTACCGAGATCACCGCTGCCAACCGGCGCACCATCTGGCCGGTCTCCGCCGGACGAGCGATGGGACGGGGCGTCTATGTGCTGCAGGGCGTTCTTTATGATGCGACCGGCGACCGGGTGGTCGAGGTGGTCGACCTGACCAATGCCAAATCCTTGCCCGGCCGTCATAATTGGCAAAATGCTGCCGCCGCCTACGGGGCTGTGCGAGCCTTGGGCGTTTCGATTGAGGACGCCGCCGAGGGCCTGATGACCTTCCCCGGGCTGGTTCATCGCATGGAGACGGTCGCGGTTAGCGACGGTGTGCGGTTCGTGAACGACTCTAAGGCAACCAATGCCGATGCCGCGCGGCAGGCGATGAGCAGCTATCCACGCTTCTTCTGGATCGCGGGCGGTGTGCCCAAGTCCGGCGGTATCGAGCCCCTGACGGACCTTTTTGGCCGCGTGGCCAAAGCCTATCTGGTCGGTGAGGCCGCTGACGCCTTTGCTACGACACTTGACGGTAAGGCTGAGATGGCGCGCTGCAACAGCGTGCAGGATGCCGCCGCAGCCGCCTTTGACGACGCCAAGCAAGAGGCGGCGCGAACGGGGCGTGAAGCGGTGGTTCTCTTGTCCCCTGCCTGCGCCTCTTTTGACCAGTTTCCCGATTTCGAAGCACGGGGCGAAGCCTTTCGCGCCGCTGTTCTTGGCTTGATCGGTTGAGGAGATGACCGTGACGGTTCAAAGCCCGCATCACACCTTCGCCCGCGACGATAGCTCCAAGCTGAGCATCTGGTGGTGGACGACGGATCGCTGGCTGCTGGGGGCTACGGCTCTGTTGATGGTGCTGGGCGTGCTCTTGTCCTTCACCTCAAGTCCGGCTGCTGCGGCGCGGATGAATATTGGCGATCCCTTCCATTTTGCGGTCCGCCAGTCCGTTTTTGCGATGGCCGCAGCGGTTATCCTGCTGTCGGTGTCGATGCTGTCGCCCAAGGGTATCCGGCGGACGGCGGCGATCATCTATCTGGTCGCTGTGGTGATCATGGTGGCCTTGCCCTTCATCGGTCACTCCGCCAAAGGCGCGACGCGTTGGCTCCAGCTAGGCGGTTTCTCGCTTCAGCCCTCTGAATTTATGAAGCCCGCGCTGATCGTGCTGGTCGCTTGGATGTTTGCTGAGGGCCAGAAGGGGGAGGGCGTGCCGGGCGTGACCATCGCCTTCGTGCTCTATCTGGTGTCAGTGGGCCTTTTGCTGGTCCAGCCCGATGTTGGCCAGACCATCTTGGTGACCATTGCCTTTGGTGCGGCCTTCTGGATGGCCGGTGTGCCGATGCACTGGGTCCTTGGCCTCGGCGGTGTCGCCGTCAGCGGACTGATCAGCACCTATTTCCTGTTCGACCACGTGGCTAGCCGCGTCGACCGCTTTCTAAGCCCCGACAAGGCCGATACCCATCAGGTCGACCGCGCATCCGAAGCCATCGCCAATGGCGGCCTTCTGGGGCGCGGGCCGGGCGAGGGGGTGATGAAGCGTCACGTTCCTGACCTTCATACCGACTTCATCTATTCGGTGGCGGCAGAGGAATATGGCCTGATCTTCTCGCTGTTCCTGATCACCCTCTTTGCGGTGATCGTGGTGCGCGGCCTCTATAAGGCGATGAAACTGTCTGATCCGTTCGAGCAGGTCGCTGCGGCGGGTCTCTTTGTTCTGGTTGGGCAGCAGGCCTTCATCAATGTGGCGGTGAACCTGAACATGATCCCGACCAAGGGCATGACCTTGCCGTTCCTGTCCTATGGCGGCTCCAGCATGCTGGCCATGGGCCTGACCCTTGGCCTCGCCTTGGCCCTGACCCGTCGCCGTCCGGGGGCCTATGCGCCGAAGGATGGCCTTGCCCAAGCCGGAACCTTCGCGTGAGAAAGATTGCCGTCGTCGCAGCCGGTGGCACCGGCGGTCACATGTTCCCTGCTCAGGCCTTGGCCGAGGCCCTGACCAGCCGAGGCTGGCGCGTGGTTCTGGCCACCGATGAACGCGGCGCGGTCTATACCGACAAGTTTCCTGCCGAAAAGCGTATCGCCCTATCCGCCGCGACCTACCGCAATGGTGACCCCATCGGCATGGCGCGGGCAGGCTTGCAGATTGCCAAGGGGGTGATGCAGGCACGGTCAGCCTTTAAGGTCATCGACCCGGCCATCGTGGTTGGCTTTGGCGGCTATCCCAGCCTTCCGGCCTTGCTGGCGGCCCTGTCGGCCAAGCGTCCGGCCATGATCCACGAACAGAACGCTGTGCTCGGCCGCGTCAACCGGCTGTTGGCCCCGCGCGTGCAGGCCATCGCCAGCGCCTTTCCGACGCTCGAAAAGGCCTCAGCTGAGGTTTTGGCCCGCACGCAGGTTGTCGGCAATCCGGTGCGCCCTGAGATCGGGGCCCTGTTTGAACAGGCCTATGAGGCCCCGACCGGCGATATTCGCCTGCTGATCACGGGCGGCAGCCAAGGTGCCCGCATCCTGTCCGAACTGATCCCAGAGGCCATTGCTCGCCTGCCTGAGGCGCTGCGCTATCGCCTGAAGATCCAGCAGCAGACCCGCAAGGAGTCGCTGGAATCGGCCCGTCAGGCCTATGCCGAGGCGCTGGTTGATGCAGAGATCGCTCCCTTCTTCCGCGACATGGCCGGACGGCTATCTTCGGCCCATCTGGTCATTGGCCGGGCTGGAGCCTCTACGGTTAGTGAATTGGCCGTCGCGGGGCGTCCCTCGCTGCTGATCCCGCTCAAGATCGCGATGGATGACCATCAGCGCTTTAACGCCAAGCTGCTGACCGATGTCGGCGCGGCGGTCGTGCTGGCCGAAGACGATGCCACTGTCGAGGCCATGGCCAGCCTGCTCGAACGGCTCCTGACCGATCCAGAGGGCCTGACCCGCATGGCCAAGGCCGCCCATTCGGTGGCCATCCCCGACGGTGCCGCGCGGCTGGCTGATCTGGTCGAGCAGACGGCGGGGATTTGAGGGCGAAGATAAGCCTCATCCCCCACTTTGACCTCTGGGGCAAATCAGCTACCCATAGGGCATGAACAGACGTCCCGTACCCTTCGACCTCGGACCCGTGCACTTCATTGGCATCGGGGGCATTGGCATGAGCGGCATTGCCGAGATCATGCTGCGGATTGGCTATGTGGTCCAAGGCTCCGATGCCAAGGCCAGCGCCAACACAGAGCGGCTGCAAAAGCTCGGTGCCAAGATCTTCATTGGCCATGATGCGGCCCACGTGGAGGGGGCCTCTGCGGTGGTCTATTCCACGGCGGTCAAGGGCGACAATCCAGAGATGGTGGCGGGCCGGGCCAAGCGCCTGCCGCTGGTGCGCCGTGCCGAGATGCTGGCCGAACTGATGCGCTTGCAGTTTTCCGTCGCGGTCGGCGGCACCCACGGCAAGACGACCACGACGTCGATGATTGCGGCCCTGCTCGATGCGGGCGGCATGGACCCGACTGTGGTCAATGGCGGCATCATTAACGCCTATGGCACCAACGCCAAGGTCGGCGAGGGCGACTGGATCGTGGTCGAGGCCGACGAGAGCGACGGCACCTTCCTGAAGCTGAAATCCACGGTCGCGGTGGTGACCAATATCGATCCGGAACATCTGGATCACTATGGCGACTTCGACGCGGTCAAGAAGGCGTTCAAGGACTTTGTCGAGAACATCCCCTTCTATGGCTTTGCCGCCATCTGTCTGGACCATCCAGAGGTTCAGGCCCTGGCCGCTAAGGTCGAGAACCGGCGTCTGGTCACCTATGGGGTCAATCCCCAGTCTGAGGTCCGGGCGACCAATGTCACCAT
>CALFYB010000283.1 GCA_937952995.1 uncultured Caulobacteraceae bacterium | reverse complement strand
TCACCTTCGCCCGCTCGCTGGGCAAGACCACAGCCAATGCCGAAGACTTCCCGGCCTTCATCGTCAACCGCGTGCTGGTGCCGATGATCAATGAGGCCATCTATACCCTTTATGAAGGCGTCGGGACGGTTGAGGCCATCGACACCGCCATGAAGCTGGGGGCCAACCATCCGATGGGGCCGCTGGAACTGGGCGATTTCATTGGTCTGGACACGATCCTGTCGATCATGAACGTGCTGCATGACGGGCTGGCTGACTCCAAATACCGTCCGTGCCCGCTGCTGGTTAAGTATGTGGAGGCGGGATGGCTGGGCAAGAAGGTTGGCCGCGGCTTCTATGACTACCGCGGCGACGTGCCTGTTCCTACGCGCTAGACCTCGCCCCACATCCGCAGCAGAGCACTGACGGATTTATCCATCAAAAGCCGCGCGTCTCCGGCGGGTAAGTCGAGGCGTGCCCGTGCCAGATCAAACAGGATCTCGCGCTGATCGGCGCGGCGAATCAGGCTCTGGACCCAGCCGACGCAGGCCATGCGGGCTCCAGCCGTAACCGGCTCGACCCTATGCAGGGCTCCGGTCGGATAGAGGATCAGCGTCCCGGCCTGAGGCTTGGCAAGCCGCTCACCATCCAAACTATCGACAACTAATCCGCCGCCCTCATAGCTCTCAGGATCGGAGAGAAAGAGGGTGAAGGACAGGTCGGAGCGCAGGCGATTGTCGCCCGTACCCATCAGCGCATCATCTACATGCAGGCCGTAGGCGTCACCCACCTCATAGCGGTTGAACATCAGGTTGGCCCAGCGGGCAGGGCGCACATAGGTCTGGAACATCGGATGGCGTTCTAGGGCCTTGCGCACGAACCGGGCGAGGGCCTGAACCTTGGGGTCGGTACCGTCAGACTGAAGATTGCTCTTAACCGCACGGGCCGAAGCCCCCGCCGTCTGGCGGCCATCGCGAAAGCGGCAATCGGCCAGCCCCGCAAGGACGGTAGCCACATCTTCTGGCGAAAGCACATCGGTCAGCGTCAACATGTCACTTGGTCCCATTTTTGCGAACGACTTGCAATAGCAATTAGCATGTGGTTGATTGCCGCCATCAGGAGAGACCATTGCCATGACCAGCTTCCGACCGAAACTCTGGACCGGCGTTAGTGCCGCCGTTTTGATCTCTACGGGCGCACTTGTCGCATGCTCGCCCCCGTCGAGCGCACCGAAAGCGACTGCAGAGAGCCCCGCAACCCCTGCAGTCGCCACCTCAGCCGCCGCCTTGGCTGGAGCCGGCGAGTCCGGTGAAACCGGCGCTGTCTCGGCCTATTCCGCCATTCCCGCCGACAGCGTCAACGCCCTCCACATTGCCCATCTGCGCGGGTTCGTCCTTGTGGCGATGGCGCAAAAGGATGGCCCAGAGGCCGCCGCGATACTGGTCGCTCAAGGCATGCTCGAAGCCTATGAGAAGAGCCCCGAGCCCTTCAAGGCCGCTGGCGTCGATGAGACCCTGCTGCGCAAGGCGGCAGAAACCGGCGCGGCTGGCGATTTGAAGGCGGCATTGAGCACCTTGGATGCCGGTCTGGCCAAGGCTGGCGGCGATCGCAAGGCCGTGATCCGCGGCCTGCTCGAGATTTCGTCGGGCCTCTATAAGGGCGTCGTCGTCGACGGCGGTGTTGATCCCATCGAATATCAACACTCGCTCGGCGCGGCCCTCTCGGCTCGTGCAGCCTTGGTCGATGCTGCCAAGTCTGATCCGTCGCTAGCGGCGGCTAAGCCTGAAATGGACCGGTTCGTTGCCCTTTGGCCAACCCCATCCGCGCCTGAAAAGCCTGCAGCCCACGGCGCTCTGCTGGCTCAGGCCTCGCGTATTGAGTTGGCGCTGAGCTAGGCCAAAGGCTTCTCATTTCGGGGCAAGGGGGCTTTGCACCCCTTGCCCTGACTTCTTCTGTGCGCAACTTCGAATTTATTGGGATGTTTGCGTCTAAATACCCGCATTCCGTTCGACTTCACCCCGTTAACCAGACGATACTCTGAGTGATTCGAATGGGCGGGTAGATGGGCAAGGTCACCGTAGGACTGTTGGGGACGGCGTATCTCTGTCTGGCGTCTGCGCTTGCTGTTTATATCTGGCGCGCAGGCGGCGGCTGGGGGCCCGGCGTTGCGGCCTTTGTCGGCGGCCTAGGCTTTGCCTTTTCCATCCACGGTGCTGTTCGCCGCGGGATCGACTCCGAAAGCAACGCCCTCGAAATCTCATCCCTGCGCCGTGCCAATCTGCTGTTAACCGAGCAACTTCGTCAGATGAGCGACCGGATCGAAGATCTGGCCGAAGACATGCACGAAGAGGCTGCGCGGCAGTCCGAAGAGCTGACCAGTGAAGTTCGCGTTCTCGAAGATTTGGTTCAGAGAATGAGCCAAGGCATGGCGACCCAGCGCTCACGTCGCCCGGTCGCTGAGCTGGTCACGGCCCATGAGACCACGACAGAGCTTCTTGAGACCGTGCGTCTGGCCCTGACCGAGAACCGCGTCGATCTGTTCCTTCAGCCGGTGGTGGCCCTGCCTCAGCGCCGGACGGTGTTTTACGAGAGCTTCTCGCGTCTGCGGGACAAGCGCGGCCGGGTGATGATGCCTGCCGAATATCTCGAAGTGGCCGAGCCAGACGGCCTGGTGTCAGTGATCGACAACCTGCTGCTGTTCCGCTGCGTCCAGATCGTCCGCCGCTTGGCGCGTCAGGACCGCAAGGTCGGCATCTTCTGCAACATCTCGCTGAGTTCCCTCAGCGATGAAGCCTTCTTCCCGCAATTTCGCGAATTTATGGCCGAGAATCGCGACCTATCCGGGGCTCTGATCTTTGAATTGGGTCAGGACAGCTTTGAGGCGCGGGGAACCGTTGCGGCGCGCAACATGGCGCTCCTGTCGGAACTGGGCTTCAGGTTCTCGATCGACAAGGTCACGAACCTCGATTTGGATTTCCAAGAACTGTCTCAGGCTGATGTTCGGTATTTGAAAATCGGCGCGGATGTTTTGCTCGACCAACTGCTGGATGTCGAAGGCCGCACGGCCCTGCGCAGCCTGCGAGACCTCGATGCGGCTGACTTTGCCGATCTGGCCCGCCGCTACGGCGTCGATATCATCGCCGAAAAGGTCGAGAGCGAGCGGCACGTGATCGATGTTCTCGAACTGAATATTGCCTATGGCCAAGGCCATCTGTTCGGCGAGCCCCGCGCGATCCGCGACTCCGTTCTGACCGCGACCGCGCCTCCGGTCGAATATGCGGTCCAGAATATCCGCCGCACGGGTACCCGATAGGCGCTGAGTGATCAGGGTGACTTGATCCGGCCCGCTTGGCGCTGTAGCCCATGGGCATGAGCGCATCATCCTCCCAAACTCCACCCGAACCCGTTTTGATCAGCGGACTTCGCGACCTCGCTGAACGCTATGATGTCATTCTGTCCGACGTCTGGGGCGTCATTCACAATGGCCGCGAAAGCTTTCCCCATGCCTATGAGGCCTTGGCGCGGTTTGGGGTAGAGGTGGGACCGGTTGTCCTGATCTCCAACGCGCCGCGTCCGTCTAGCGATGTTGTGCCGCAGCTGCACGAGCTTGGTGTGCCGGATCGGGCCTGGAGCGCCTTTGTCAGTTCCGGCGATGCCACGCGCGCGCTGCTGTCCGCCAGAGCCCCCCAATCGGCTTGGACCATCGGCCCTGACCGCGACGCCATCCTTTATGAGGGCCTCGGTCTGTCCTTTGCGGGTCCAGAGGCGGCTGATTTCATCTCCTGCACCGGTCCTTTCGACGATGAGGTCGAGACGCCAGAAGATTATCGTGCACAGTTCGAGCAGGCCCTTCAGCGCGGCCTCGACATGATCTGCGCCAATCCAGACAAGGTCGTGCAGCGCGGTGGCAAGCTGATCTATTGCGGCGGTGCTCTGGCCGATCTCTATGCCGAAATGGGCGGAACGGTCCATATGGCGGGCAAGCCCCACGCGCCGATCTATGATCTGAGCCTGGCAGAAGCTTCTCGCATTTTGGGCAGTCCGGTCGATCCGTCGCGGGTGCTCTGCGTCGGCGATGGCGCGCCCACCGATGTGCGGGGTGCCAATCTTCAGGGGCTCGACTGCCTGTTTATCGCGGCAGGTATCCATGCCGCCGATACGGTCGACGCCTCTGGCCGGATGGATGCAGGCCGGACGGCACAGCTTTTGGCCTCATCGGGCGTGTCTGCGACCTATGCCATGATGGATTTGGTCTGGTAGCGCTGGATAAGAGCCAAAAGCGGCGTTCGCATTTGTCCGCGACCGCGCTACAAGATGTCCGAACATAGATAGGGAACCAGCGGTGAAGAGCGTTTATCTCGAAGAGTTGAGCCTCGGCCAATCGGCTGAAATGGTGCGCACGGTCAATGAGGCCGATATCGTCATGTTCGCTGAGGTATCGGGTGACAATAACCCGGTGCACCTCGACGAGGCCTATGCCGCGCAAACGCCGTTCAAGACCCGCATCGCTCACGGCATGCTGTCGGCGGCCTATATTTCGGCCGTGATCGGCACCCAACTGCCCGGGCCTGGCACCATCTATATGCAGCAGGCCCTGCGCTTCAAACGCCCGGTCAAGATCGGTGATGAGGTCACGACCAAGGCCGTGATCACGTCCATCGATATCGAAAAGGGCCGGGTGACCATCGAGACGGTCTGTTATGTCGGCGGCAAACCCGTGATCGAAGGCGAGGCCTTGGTTATGGCCCCGCGCAAGCCGGAATAGTTCCCCATGAGGCTGGTGACAGACTGGCGCGGTATTGCGACAGCCGTGAAGGGTGCCTCCGTGGCGCTCGGCAATTTCGATGGCGTCCATCGCGGCCATCAGCGCGTTATCGCCTTGGCCGCGGAAGCCGCACGCACGGCGGGCAAGCCCTTGGGCGTGATCAGTTTCGAGCCCCATCCGCGCCGCTGGTTCCAGCCTGACGCAGAGCCCTTTCGGCTGATGACGGTCGGCCAGCAGGCTAGGGCCCTATCCGATATGGGCGTTGATCTGTTCTATGTCCTGCCCTTTGAGACCCAAATGGCGGCCATGAGCGACGAGCGGTTCGCCCAAGAGGTCCTGTCCGAGGGCCTTGGCGTGCACCATGTCGCTGCCGGCTTTGACATTACCTTTGGCGCAGGCCGCACCGGTGATCCCGAAGCCCTGACCCGCTATGGGGCGCACCTTGGCTTTGGCGTCTCCATTGCTCAGGCCGTTGGCGATGATCAGGAGGCCAAGTTCTCGTCCTCGGCGGTGCGCGATGCGCTCGTCGCTGGCTACCCAGAACGGGCCAGAGCCATTTTGGGCCGAGGCTTTGCCATCGAAGGCATCGTTGTCGAGGGCCAAAAGCTTGGCCGCACGCTCGGCTTTCCCACCGCCAATGTGGCCCTAGGCGACTATGTGCGGCCAAGACTTGGCGTCTATGCCACCCGCACCCGGCTGGCCGATGGCCGCATTGTTGCAGGTGTGGCGAACTTAGGTCGAAACCCCACAACAGGTCTGGTCGATGCGCGGCTAGAGACCTGGCTGTTCGATTTTAGCGAAGACCTCTATGGCCAGACCATCGAGACCGAACTGGTCGCGTTCCTGCGCCCTGAAGAAAAGTTCGATGGCTTGGACGCGATGATCGCTCAGATTCACGAGGATGAGCGGATCGCCCGCGCCCTGCTGCTGCCCGAGCTTTAAACCCCGTCAAGCCTATGGCGATCATGGCCCGGTGCTGATAAGTCTAGCCCATGTTGATTATTCGGACCTTGAGGCGAATTAAGCGCCCGGTGTGATGCCGCCATTTGAAGGCCTAGCGGTCTTTGAAATTGGATCACCCCGGGATTGTTGCCTTTTCGCCTTTTCGACCCCAGCCAGACCCGTCAAGGTCTTTGCTGTTTGGGACCTGTCCGTTCTGGCCCGCGTGGCCACTTTTATCTGGAAATTTCGTCATGGACGATGCTGCCGCCCCCGCTACCCCTCGTGACTATCGTGAGACCGTGTTCTTGCCCGACACCCCGTTCCCCATGCGGGGCGGGCTGCCGCAGAAGGAACCCGAGATCCTCGCGCGTTGGGCCGAGCCAGATCTTTACAAGACCATGCGCAAGGCGCGGCAAGCAGCCGGTGCACCCCTGTTCGTGCACCATGATGGCCCTCCCTATGCCAATGGTCAGATCCATATCGGCCATGCCCTGAACAAGATCCTCAAGGATTTCGTTGTCCGGTCGCGGTTCCTGCTCGGCTATGATGTCGACTATGTGCCCGGCTGGGACTGCCACGGCCTGCCCATCGAGTGGAAGATCGAAGAGAAGTTCCGCAACCAAGGCCGCCGCAAGGAAGATGTGCCCAAGGCCGAGTTCCGCGAGCGCTGCCGCGAATTTGCCGCCGAGTGGATCAATGTCCAACGCGAAGAGTTTAAGCGCCTCGGCGTGCTGGGTCGCTGGGACGAGCCCTATGCGACCATGGACTTTGCCACCGAAGCCAAGATCGTCGCCGAGTTTCACAAGTTCATCGCCTCGCACCAACTCTATCGCGGCTCAAAGCCGGTCATGTGGAGCCCGGTGGAGCGCACGGCCCTGGCCGATGCCGAGGTCGAATATCACGACCACAACAGCCCGACCATCTGGGTGAAGTTTCCGGTTCGGGAAGGCACGGACGCCGCCCTGGGGGCCTTTATTGTCATCTGGACCACCACGCCCTGGACCATCCCGGCCAATCGGGCGATCAGCTATAACAAGGACATTGCCTATGGCCTTTACGAGGTCGAGGCCATGGAGGCCGGGCTGGACTTCGAGCCCTGGGCCAAAGCCGGTGATCGCCTGATTGTCGCCGACAAGCTCGCCTCAGATGTTGCCAGGGCCGCCAAGATCACGGCTTGGAGGCGTCTGGACGCCATCGACCCCGAGGGCATGGTGTGTGGCCATCCCCTGTCCAGCCTGGATGAGCATTACAGCTTCGCCGTTCCCCTGCTCGAGGGCGATCATGTCACGGACGATGCGGGCACGGGATTTGTGCACACCGCGCCCGGGCACGGGGCCGATGACTATCTGGTCTGGCTGGCCCACGGACATCGTGAAATCCCGGAAACCGTGGACCCGGATGGGGCCTATTATCCCCATGTCGCCTTGTTTGCTGGCCTGAAGGTTCTGGAAACCGAGGGCAAGAAGGTCGGCAAGTTCGGACCGGCCAATCCTGCGGTCATGGAGCGTCTGATCGAGGCGGGAACCCTCCTGGCACGGGGACGGCTGGAACATTCCTACCCGCACTCCTGGCGGTCCAAGGCACCGGTCATTTTCCGGAATACACCCCAGTGGTTCATCCGCATGGACACCCCGATCGAAACCGAACTGCACGGCGGGCGGACCTTGCGGGAGACCGCCCTGGAAGCGATTTCCGCCACGACCTTCTATCCCGAAGCCGGGCGTAACCGCATTCGCGCCATGGTCGAGGGCCGCCCGGACT
>CALFYB010000282.1 GCA_937952995.1 uncultured Caulobacteraceae bacterium | reverse complement strand
CAGCACCATCTGTTCAGCAAAGCCGCCGGGCGTGGTGTTGGAATAGCCGACGGCGTTAAAGCCGCTGGCGGTGATCAGGACCGGCATAGACACAACGCGTGTGCCGGCCTTTAAGGCGCCGGTGGTGCCGGGGCCGTGGTCCAGCACCTCTGCGCAGAACTCGTGGCCAAAGATCACATCGGCCTTGGGATTGAGGCTGCTCTCACCGCCCGAGCGGATACCGGCCTCAACCATATTGTCCAGATAGTGCAGGGCGTGAAGGTCGGACCCGCAGATGCCGCAGCACAGGGTCTTGACCAGGGTCTGACCAGCGGTGGGGATGGGGGCGCTGACCTCATCACAGATCAAGCTCGTGCCGCGGCGGATAACAGCCTTCATCAATAACGCTCCCTTGGATCGGCCCTCGTCTCATGCGCGGGCTCTCAACAACTATGATCCTTACTAGACAGGGCTGGCCCCTAGGGCGTCAAGGCTGACGCGTGCTGAGTGTTCAGAACAGACGCTTGGCCTTGGCCAAGGCGGAAATACCCGCATCGAGCGTGGCGTCCTGTTTGGAAAAACACAAACGCACCACATGGCGTACCGGGTCCTCGGCATAGAAGCTCGACACGGGGATGGTCGCGACACCGGCCTCCTGCACGGCTCGCCGACAGAAGGTCTCGTCATCCACCGCGATGCCCGAAGCCATCAGATCGACATTGACGAAATAGGTGCCATCGCTGGGCAGGGTGACATAGCCCTCTTGCCGTAGACCAAGCGTCAGGCGGTCTCGGCTGCGGGACAGGGCCTGGCGCTGAGCATCAAAGAAGTCGGGGCCCTTGCTAAGGCCAAAGGCGACGGCCGTTTGAAGGTTGGGCGGGGTCGTGAAGGTCAGAAACTGATGGGCCTTGGCGACGATGGCATTGAGGCGCGGGGCGGCGCAGACAAAGCCGACTTTCCAGCCGGTCAGGGCGAACATCTTTCCAGCTGAGCCGATCTTGACGGTCCGGTCGCGCATTCCGGGCATGGCCATGAGCGGTGTATGGGTATGGCCATCGAAGGTCACATGTTCCCAGACCTCATCACTGATGGCGATGAGATCATGTTTGACGCAGACCCTTGCGAGCGCAGCGAGATCGTCCTTGCCATGGACCTTGCCAGCGGGATTGAGCGGGTTGTTGAACAGCACCAGCCGGGTGCGCGGCGTGATGGCCGCCTCCAGCATCTCTTCGGTCAGGTGCCAGTGCGGCGGCTGCAGGCTCACCAGACGCGGCACGCCGCCTGCGCGCTGAACCAGCGGCAGATAGGCATCATAGAGGGGCTGGATCAGCACCACCTCGTCGCCTGGAACAATCAGGGCAAACAGGGCTGCGGCAATGGCCTCCGTCGCCCCCGAGGTAACGGTGACTTCGGACAGGCCATCCAGATCAAGGCCCTGAAAACGTCGATAATGGTCTGCGACCGCGAGCCGTAACTCAGCCAATCCGGCCATGGGCGGATATTGGTTATAGCCATTGAGCACGGCGTCAGCGGCGGCTTGGCGGATATCGAGCGGACCGGGGCCATCTGGAAAGCCTTGGCCCAGATTGACCGCGCCGGTTTGCCGCGCAAGGCCGGACATGACCTCGAAGATCGTCGTCGGCATCTGGTCGTAGATCGGGTTCACGCAGCCTCCTAGATTGGTCGATTGGAAACTAGCGAGGAACTGAGGCGGCGGAAAGTAAGGCGTGAGCGCTGCTTACTATTTCTCCGAGTAAAAATAATATAGCGATAGCTAACTTTTTGTTTTTATTGAGAATTTAGTTGCGACTACCCATTTCCCGGACTTTACTCGTCCTAACAGATCTATCTCCCCGCCGGGGTGAGACCCTGAAAGGACCATCATGCCACAGCTCGCAACCTCTTCCGTGGTCTATCTCGAGGACGCTTCTGCTCACCAGGCGGGGTCCGACCTTGTCGCAGGTTGGAACGGGAAGGGCCGCGAGTCATCAGGCTCGCCGCGCTTTCACGAGGTCGGCGTGGATATGGTTCTCAAAATGATTGGCCAGATCGCCAGCATAGAACGACAACACGGCGAGGACGTGGCCCTCGCCGTGGTCGAAGATCTCAAACGCATTTGGGCAAAGCCCCACCTGAGCCTGGTTCAATAGAACCAAGCTTTCGGGTTTAGTCTTCAGCCATAGCCGCTGGCGCATTGGCCATCATCGACTGAGCCAGTTCCAGCACCGAGCGGCGCAGGCGGGTCGACGAGATGGCCGAATAGGCGTCCAGCAGTTCTGCCGCACCGGGCAGGCGCAGCTTGGACAGGTCGGCGATCCGCTCTGACGAACGGCCCTTATCTTCGTCCAGATCATCCACCAAGTCGCTGACGCGGCAGCCTAGGGTGTGGGCGATTTCGACCAGTCGCGAGAAGCTGACGCGATTGGTACCGCGCTCATATTTCTGAACCTGTTGGAAGCTCACGCCAATGGCATCGGCCAAAGCCTGCTGCGACATGCGCAACGAACGGCGACGAAGGCGAACGCTTTGACCCAAAGCGACGTCGAGGGGATGCGGCTCATCGTCCGCGTTGGCTTTAATAGCACCCATGATGTATCGCACCCTTTGCATAAGTTCTCGGTAGGGTAGATTTTAACCCAATCCCGCTAAGAAGATAGCGAAAACTATCGATAAATCTAATTATTTTGCATTTAGGGTTGCAAATCAGCGGCCAGGCACCAATTTCTCTCATGAAATCAAGAGTTTTCGGGATTTGCAACCCGACCTAAGGGGCCCAATATACCGCCACCGGAACCTGATTTTGGTGCAAAATCCCGCGAATAGGGGCCTCGAGCACCGATCCATCGCTTAAGGCGTCCTGATAGACGGTCCATTTGGACGCGCCCTTGAGCAACAGAATCATCTGCCGGGACTGCAAAAGTGCGGGCAGGCTCAACGACATTCGAGCAGGGCCATCGGCGGCGGGGCGGACCGCACGCGCCTTCAGGGGCCCGCTTAAATCCATCGCGGCTTCGAGGCCCACACCGCCTGGAAACAGGGATGCGGTGTGAGCGTCCTCTCCCATGCCCAGCAATACCAGATCGAAGGGCTCAGCGAGGGTGCGCAAGGCCGCGTCAATTTGAATTTCAGCCGCCTCGGGGGTCTCGGTGTTACATTTCAGACCCGTGAACCGTGCCGCCGCTGCGGGCCCTTGAAGCAGGGTGCGGCGGACCATCGCCTCATTGCTAGCGGGATCGTCAACCGGAACCCAGCGCTCATCCGTGAGGGTCAATTGAACCTGCGACCACGGTAGGTCCAAATGGCTAAGGGCTTCATAGATGGGCACGGGTGTGGTGCCGCCACTGAGGGCCAGGCTGGCCGTACCACGTGCGCCGACCCCGGCGAGTATGGCGGACTTGATGGCCTCGACGGCGGCGGATTGAAGCGCGCCCATATCGGCAAAGCGACGCTCGCTGATCCTATTGACCACCGGGCTGGGCCTTTTCCGCGACGTGACGAAAGGCGATGTGTTTTGAGCCTAGGAAGTTGATCATCAGACCGGCGGCGGTTCCAATGGCCAAGGGGATAACCAGCCAGCGCGCAAGGCTAGGGACCGCCGCGATGGCGGCACTATAGGCCGCGATATTGATCGCGCCGCCCGTTCCCTGCACAAGGAAATAGAGCCCGGCCTCTTTGGCATGGTTACGGCCGGCCTGCGCTCTAAAGGTCCAGAGCCGGTTTAAGGTCCAGGTGGCAAATACTGCGACAAGGAACGAACAGAGGCGGGCTGTGAAATGATCCATATGGGCAAGCCCGACCAACCCGTAAAGCACCCCTCCATCAACCACGAAACCCACGCCTCCGACGACGCAAAAACGCATGAAGGATGGGTCAAGCAGATCGAGTATCTTGGCAAACAAAGGAACGCGCCTCGCCAAGCGTAGGCTCTGGTCAAAGAGGTCCAAGCCCCAAGCCCACAGCGCATCCCAGGTTTGACCGGGCGTATCCTTGGCCAGCCTTTGGGCCACAACGGCTGCTGCTAGAGGGATGATCCAAGCGACCCGGGCCTGATAGCGAGGGAATGGGCCAGACAGGACCCCGCAGACAGCTGCGTTAATCACATAGCCTGCAACCAAAAGGCCGATGGCGGTCATGGCCTTGATGGCGTCTTGGTCAAACCTCATCTGCTTCTGACGAAAGGCCTGCGCCACTTCACCCCGCGCTAAACGCCAGAGCAGGAATGCTCCAGCAAGAACGAAGATGGTCGTATGCCACGCGCGCAAGGGGTCCATGCGCAAACGAGAGCGACAGGCAGCACGGTCGGCCTTGCACTTGGCGGCATCTGGGATCAGCAGGGGAAGGTTGGTATCGCCCCAATAATGGTCATTCAGAAAGACATAGGGATTGCGTAGCGGATCCTCGACATAGATCAGATTGAGCTGCCACCACCAGTTTTGCAGCGAGGCAGTGACCTGACCCAGTGGATCATGCAGCACCGTGTTGAAAGCAAACCGAAACTCTTCCTTGCCGAGCGCGACGCGGTCCTCGTAGCTCAGCCGATTGAACAGACCAATCCCAGCTGTGCCCGACCAGAGGATCTTGTCGCTGTCACCAAGTGCCTGATGTCTGAAGCGGCACAGGACATAGGTAGCCCCGCTATTGCAGGCTTGGCGCAGATAGTTCCGGCCAGGCCCATCGGCCAAGACGCGGGCGATGAGGAAGGGTGGTCGGCGTAACTCTTCGCCCCACTTGGCCTTGACCGACTGGGCATAGAGCGCATTGGCCGCAAAGCCGGTGATGACGGCGGCCATAATCAGGCTGGCGCGGACAAAGGTCTCGCGCCGATCGGCCTTCAGCAACACCATCAGTCCGGAGCCAATCACCGCTAGGCCAAGGGCGGTCATCGTGTGCGAGCCGTGGAAGCTCAAGGCAAGCGAAAGCAGGCCCCAGTTGAAGATCTGAGCCCGTCGGCTCAAGGTGTGCCGATAGATCAAGAGCAGTACGCCGCACAGGATCGCGACCCCGGCAAAGACGTCCGGCATGGCAAAGCCTGCGAACAGGGGCAGTGAGGTGCCAACTGCGACGAGCAGGCTGACGGGGATAAAGGTCCAAGGCTTAGCAAGCGGTGCTATGGCCCTAGACAGCCGCCAAGCGGGCCATAGGGCGAGCAGGCCTTGGATCGCGGCGACGAGCCAGAGGCTACCCAGTGCCACACCGGCATAGAGAAAAACGCCATAATAGGCGGAGCGGGCTCCCATCGAGGTCAGGGAAAAACGCTCGTCGGTCCGATGCTCGGCAGCCTCTTGGATGTCATCTGAGTCCGTCAGGACAACAGGAGGCTTCCAATTGCCAATTATGTCCCGCACCACAGTGCGGCCTTGATCGTAATAGTCATCGGTGTCCGTAAAGACAGACGGTCTCCCGTTCACCGCAATGACGGCGAGGAGGAACAGCGTCCCCAGCCAGACCGGCCATGACTTCCAGATCTGCCTCATGCCCAGATCTGCCCTATCCCAAGCCTGACCGAGGCCTAGCGACGAAGGGTGAAGACAGAGGCGAGAAAGCCCGACGCGGCGATCTGGATACTGGCCGTAACGGCAGTCAGGGAAATGACGAGGATCCGAACCACGCCATTATAGACGATGGGTCCAAAGCCGACGCTGGCCCAGTGGCCAAGAGCAAAGGCGGTTCCTGCGCAACCGGCAATGAACAGGACCAGCGCCCCTTGCAAGATCGGCTCCAAGGTCATGCCGAGCAGGAACTTCTTCATGCTACCCGCAGGCGGCAAAACCCCCTCCATCATCGCATAGCGACGGGCCAGCGCGCTGAACATCACCAACTGCGTGCCGATCAGGAACGAGAAACAGGCGGCGACTAGCGTATGGATGTCGAGTTGGATATGCGGGGTCACTTGGACGGCCCCATGGGCCAACATCGATGTTCCCGCCACGCCGAGGCCGATCATCAAAAGGCCAGGATAGAGGAACAGCCACTCAGGGCTATGGAGCAGCAAGAAGCGCAGATGGCGCCAACCATCGCGCCAGGTCTTCAAATGGGGAGGGCGCGAACGGCCATCGGGGCGAAGGGTGGTCGGGACCTCTTCGATCCGGCGCTCATGCAGGGCCGACTTGACGACCATCTCGCTGGCGAACTCCATGCCTGGGCTCTGAAGGCCGAGGCTGAGCATGGTTTCGCGGTTAAAGCCGCGCAGGCCACAATGGAAATCGCTGACGGGGATCTTGAAGAACAGCTTGCCCAAGAACGACAGGACCGGGTTGCCCAGATAGCGGTGCAGGAAGGGCATGGCCCCCTTTTCGATACCGCCGAGGAAACGGTTGCCCATGACCAGATCCGCGCCATCGCGCAAACGATCGACCATGGTGTCGAGATTTTCGAAGTCGTAGCTATCGTCGGCGTCGCCCATAATGACAAATCGGCCGTGGGCGGCGCGGATGCCGCCAATCAGGGCTGCGCCATAACCGCGCTCTGGCACGGCGACCACGCGCGCACCCTCAGCTTCGGCCATGCCTTGCGAGCCATCGGTCGATCCATTGTCGGCGATCAGGACCTCGCCGGAAATGCCGGTGCGTTTGAAGAAGCCCAAGGCCTTGCGGACGCAAACCTCTATGGTTTCAGCCTCGTTCAAGCAGGGCATGAGGATCGTCAGCTCGAGCGACGGCCTGCCGGCGTCCAAAGTCTTGTCCGAAGAGGTAAGGTCTTGCCCTGAAGACAAGCGGGCACTGATCAGTTCCGCAGCCATATCGCTCTCACTTTGCAAATCACGATTGCGAGAGGGAAATACGCCTTTCTGATCAAGGTGCAAGCCCTGCTGAGCAGTTCAATCCCGAATTGCTGCTGATCGCCTAAAGACCGAGCGCGTGTCGCATCACTTGGAAGATGTAGCTTTCTTCTACGACACCATGGAACAGATGGGCTTGCGGCCCACCGGCAAAGATCGCCACGTCCTCTCCGCTATGGGCCGCACTGAACATCGGAACGGTGGCCTGTTGTAGAAAATCAGGGTCCTTGGTGTTCACAGAGCTTAGATCTTCGCGGTGATTTTCCCCATCCGCGCCGCCGGGACCCGTCGCATAGCTTAGGACGGCGTAGGGGCGGCCATCGCGGGCCAATCCACCTGTGCCTTCGTCGGCGGCGAGGCCGAGAATGGGATCATTGCGGGACGCATAGCCGGAAATGACTAGGCCATGACTGTGGTCTGCCGTGACGATGATCAACGTGTCCTTCATATCGACCTTGGCCATGACGGCGGCGATGGCCTTGGAGAACTCCTCGGTTTCAGTCAGGGCCCGGTAGGCGTTGCCCGCATGACTGCCCATATCGATCCGCCCCCCTTCGACCATCAAGAAATAGCCCTTGGGGTTCTTGGATAGAACATCGACGGCGGTGGTGGCCATCTGGGTGAGGGTTGGTGTGTCTGCGCCTTGGGTCGCCCGATCA
>CALFYB010000281.1 GCA_937952995.1 uncultured Caulobacteraceae bacterium | reverse complement strand
CACCAGAAGGGGTTGCGCTCACACTGCTCCCAGTCCCAGCGGCTGCGATCAATGGCGTGAGGCCCGATCTGAACCAGAGCCGCCCGGATGCGCACCCCGTCGCCGAGGATCTTGCGCGCTACGGCACCGCCTGCGACCCGTGCGGCGGTTTCGCGGGCCGACGAGCGTCCGCCGCCGCGATAGTCCCTCACGCCATATTTAGCGAAATAGGCATGGTCGGCATGGCCGGGACGAAAGGCGCGGGCGATCTCGGAATAGTCCTTGGACCGCTGGTCCATATTCTCGATCATCAGCGAGATTGGCGTGCCGGTGGTCACTTGCCCGTCGGTGCGATCATCGCTGAACACGCCCGACAGGATGCGCACAGCGTCCGGCTCTTGGCGCTGGGTGACGAACTTGCTTCCGCCGGGCTTGCGCCGGTCCAGCCAGACCTGAATGTCCTCAGCCGTCAGGCTTAGCCCCGGAGGGCACCCATCCACCACACAGCCCAAAGCAGGCCCGTGGCTCTCGCCCCAGGTGGTGACACGAAACAGATGGCCGAAAGTATTGTGCGACATGATGGTGCGGTTCTAACCGAAGGATCGAAAAAGCCAAAATGGGAGTTTGAGCCTAGGCCGCCCAGGTCTTGGCAAAGCGGCGGCGTTTTTCTTGGGCGGGGGTGCTGGGGTCTGGTGAGGTTTCGAGGTCTGCGGGGCGGTCGCGGTTGGCGAACAGATGGACATAGAGGCTGCCGCGCGCGTGGCTGCGGGTGGCGGGTAGGCCCAAACCGTTGAGACAAATGACCGGCCCTGACTGGCGCGCGACATAGATGTGGCGGGGGCCTGCCGGGGTTTGGATGGCCAGACGGCCGCCATTGTGCATGAGGTCGGACGGGGCATTGACGGTCAGGTGCAGGTCATCGCCTTCAGCCCGCAATTCGCTGCGATTGCGGATATGGACCTCATAGACATCATCGCCGACCCGAAGCCGGTCGCCATCGCGAAGGCCCGCCGGAAGGGTCACCACGCGGTCGGGCTGGCTCTGTGAGGGTAGGCGTCGCTCGCCGCCGCTAAAGGCCTCTTTCGGGGTGATCGTGACGGTTACGGGAGCGGCAGGGGCTGGTGCCTTGGCCGTGACGCCTGCGGCTTGGAACTTGGCCTGCAGGAACCGGTAGGCTTGCAGGGCCTCATTGAACCGCTGGGCATCGCCGCCGGGGCGATCTGGATGGTCGGCCATGACCCGGCCACGGAACGCACGGCGCACCTCTTCCAGCCCTGCGCCTGACGCCAGACCCAGTGTCGCGAGCGCTCGCTGCGCATCAAGCCGTTGGTTTTCAGACCCCATCGGGCCATCATTGCGACAAGTTGGTCAACGAGCGGTTAAGCGGCTTTGTCTTAGGCGAAACCCGCCTATATTCCAGCCATGAGCCAGTCAGACCTAATCCCCGCCTCTCCGACCGAGGCCGACTATGAAGCTGCCGCCGAAAAGGCTGGCCCGCCCTTGAACGAGAAGGCCGATCCGATTGCCCTGTTCGGCGAGTGGATGGAGGCGGCTAAGGCCTCGGAGGTCAATGATCCCAACGCCATGGCCTTGGCGACGGTTGACCCAGATGGCCTGCCCGACGTGCGGATGGTGCTATTGAAGGACGTCGATGCGGAAGGGTTTGTCTTCTACACCAACCTGACCAGCGCTAAGGGCCGCGAGTTGGCGGCCAATCCCAAGGCGGCCTTGCTGTTCCACTGGAAATCTCTGCGTCGTCAGGTGCGGGTGCGCGGTCCTGTGACGCCGGTCACGGATGCTGAGGCCGACGCCTATTTCGCCACCCGCGCCCGCGCTAGCCAGATCGGGGCCTGGGCTTCGGACCAGTCACAGCCCCTGACCGACCGGTTCGAGCTTGAAAAGAAGGTGATCGAACAGGGCCTGTCCTTTGGCCTTGGCAAGGTTCCGCGCCCGCCGCACTGGTCCGGGTTCCGGCTAGAGCCCCAATCGATCGAGTTCTGGCGCGACCGGCCGTTCCGCCTGCACGAGCGGCTAGTGTTCGGCAAGGTGGCGCAAGGCTGGACGACCGAGCGGCTCTATCCTTAAGCCTCAGCTCTTAGGTTTATTGCGACCAAAGTTCGGGGTTGGGTCTTCTTGGCCTAGCGCGATCAGGCCCCGGCGGATTTCGCGCGTGCGGGTGAAAAGTTCCTGCAGCTTGTCGGCCTCGCCCCAGCGGATGGCGCGCGATAGGGCTTGAAGGTCCTCGGTGAACCGGCCCAGAACCTCTAGGACCGCATCCTTGTTCAGGATGAAGACATCGCGCCACATGACCGGGTCCGAGGCGGCAATGCGGGTAAAGTCGCGAAAGCCACCGGCAGAGAACTTCATCACTTCGGACTGGGTGACCTCTTCAAGGTCCGCCGCTGTGCCGACGATGTTATAGGCGATCAGGTGCGGCAGGTGGCTGGTCACGGCCAAAACCATGTCGTGATGGCGCGCATCCATCAGCTCGACCTGCGCGCCAAGCATGCGCCAGAAGGCCGACAGATTGGCCACGGCCACGGCATAGGCCTCATTTTGATCACTGACGGGGGTCAAGATCACCCAACGTCCGTCAAACAAAGTTGCAAAGCCCGCATCTGGCCCGGATTGCTCGGTTCCGGCGATGGGGTGTCCGGGTATGATAAAGACATTGTCTGGCGCGCCAGCGGCTAGAACCTCGGCCATCGTGCCCTTGACCGAGCCGACGTCCGAGATGATTGCTCCTGCGCGGTAGTGCGGTGCCGCTAGCTTGGCGGCTTCGGCAATGGCCATGGGCGGGGCGGCGAAGACGACCAGGTCTGCACCCTCGACGGCCTTGGCAATGTCATCTGTGACCAGATCGGCGAGGCCCAAGGCCACAACACGCTCGCGCACGACGGGGCTAAGGTCATAGACCGCGATGGACCCCGCCGCGCCATAGGCACGCACAGCCCGAACCAGCGACGAGCCGATCAAGCCGCAGCCGATGACGGCGATGCGTTCGAATTGCGGCCCAGCCATGGCTTACTCCCTTAGGCGTTCATAAAATCGGTCAGGGCCTCGACCAAGGCCCGGTTATGCTGTTCCAGACCGATGGTGATGCGCAGATAGAGCGGCAGCCCATAGCCTGCTACGCCGCGAACGAGAAGCCCACGTGATGCAAGAAAGGCTTCAGCCTCGATGGCCGTCTTGCCGGGTGTCTCGGGAAACTTGACCAGCAGGAAGTTGGCGGCCGAGGGGGTGCATTCCAGCCCCAGCCCGCCAAACTGCTGGAACAGCCATGGCCGCCACTGCTCGATATGGGCCACGGAGGCCTTTTGGAAATCATCGTCTCGCAGGGCTGCAATCGCGGCCTCCTGCCCGGCAATGGTGGTGTTGAAGGGCGGGCGGATACGCTCCAGCGCCTCAATGATCGGGCTAGCCGCGTAGCCCCAGCCGATCCGCAGCGAGCCAAGGCCGTGGATCTTGGAAAAGGTGCGGGTGACGATGACGTTCGGTGCGGTGCGGGCCAGATCCAGACCATCGCTATAGGCCGGATCGGTGGCGAACTCGGCATAGGCCCCGTCGAGCACCAAAAGCACATTGCTGGGCAGACCCGCATGCAGGGCCCCAATCTCTTCGGCGGTCAGCCACGTGCCCGTCGGGTTGGACGGGTTGGCAATGAAGACGAGGCGGGTGCGATCATCGACGCAGGCCAGAACCTCAGCCACATCGATGCGCAGGTCCGGTTCCTTGGCAAAGCGCACTTCACCCTGACAGGCCCGCGCGCCGATGGCAAAGGCGGCAAAGCCATATTCGCCCTGCACAATATTGTCGCCCGGCTCCAGATAGACCTGATTGAGCAGGGCGAAGATCTCGTCCGAGCCACAGCCAAAGGTCAGCCGGTCGGGGTCCAGATCATAGCGTTCGGCAATTGCGGCGCGCAGGCCATTGGCGCGGCCGTCTGGATAGAGGTGCAGCTTCATCGCGCCTTCGACAAAGGCCTCGCGGGCCTTGGGGCTGCTGCCGAGGATGTTCTCATTGGCCGACAGCTTGACGGGATCCTTGACGCCCTCGGCATGGGCACGGCCGGGCTTGTAGGCCGTAATATCCAAAATACCGGCCTTGGGGGTCGGGCGGGACGGGTCGCGAGGGGTCGAGGTCATGGTCACGGGGCCTTGGTTCGTCATAGGGGGAGGCAAGGATGGTGCTTTTTTACACGTCGAGCGCGGTGGGGCTAGCGCCTATGACGCCGAACAGTCGTCCCGGCCCCTTGGCTAGGCGCTGATCATCGCGCTGATAGAACCCGGCTAGGGCAAACAGTTTGAACCCTCCGGCTTGAGTGACCAGTTCCGCCGCCACGCCGTCCTTGGCCAGCGCCTCTTGCACCGCCGCAGCAGAGCCCGCCGCATCGGTGACCCAATAGGTCTCATCGCCGCCGGTTGGCTCGGCGACCACTTGCCCGACGGCTAGCGCGGTCAGGGGGCCGTGGACGGCCATGTCCGGCAGCGCGGCAAAGACCTGCAGCGCTGGTTCCGCCAGAAGACGCAGCCACCAGGGATGGTCGCCGGACAGGGCTAAAATACCGACGCCGCCGGGTGTGCGGGCTGCGGCCAGCGCGTCTTCGGCCTTGGCGGTCATGGTCAAAGAGACGCTCGAGCCAAAGCGATGACGAGCCAGTTCTGCGGTGCGCAAGGGCTCCTTGCCGCCCCAGACGCTGAGATGGCGCGGGACCTGTCGCTGAACCGCGTCGGCCATCAGCTCGCGCCAGACCCGCACGATCAGGGGGCGGTGAACGGATGCGCGCGGCAGGGCCAGCAGGCGTCGCAGGGCGAGGGCCTCCAGCCCGGGATCAGCACCCATCCCTGCGGCAATGGCCAGACCCGCGCGCTCGTCGATTAGGCGAAGCAGGGCCTCGTCGATCTGGTCGATGCGGTCGCGGGCAATGGCCTGTTCGTCGCTCATATTAATAGACCTTGGGGGCGGGGCCGATGGCCACGGGACCGAGCGTCGTGCGCCCGGCCTCGAAGCTGATCGTCGCCTGAGCCGACTTGCCGTCGCTGGTCAATTCGCGGGCTTGGACCACGGCGGCAGCGATCTGGGCGGCGGCCGGTTCAATCAGCCCGGTCTCGCCCATAGCCAGCAGAGCCCCCGAGCCTCGGTTCATTTGCGTATTGAGAGTGCCGCGCAGACGCCCATCGACCCCGACCGTCAGGCTGCCCGAGCCCATGCCAAGGCTCGTATCACCAAGGGTAACGCCGCCCTTGCGCAGGGTCATCGATCCGCCCGCATCGGTCCAGTGGCGCACCGCTTGCGGCCAATCCTTACCGGTCAGAGCATCGCGCTGGCTGAGCAGCGAGTCCCACAGCACCGAGACCGGCTTTTCGCCCGCCAGCCGCGCTGTCAGGCCACCTGCCGCTGCCTTGCCACCATCGATGCGAAACAGCAGTGCCGCCTCATCCTTGCCGCCGGGCACCAGATGGAACTCCAGCTTCTCGGCCTTGCTGAGGGCAAAGGCCTTCGCGCCCGGTTCCGGAGTGAAGACCAGTTGCGCTCCCTCGACAGCAATCCGGGGCAGGGGGGCATTTGTGGCCACGAAGCTGGCTCGCAAAGCCTTGCCGCTGACGCGCAGGGGACCGGCAACGGGCCGGGTGACCACAGCGCCGTCGCTGGCGACCAGCATCCAATGCTGGATATTGAAGGCGCTGGCCTCTGCCTTCAGGACCGGCACGTCGAGCGCCCAGCCCGATGGCTCACGCAGGCGGGCTTCGGTCAGGGTCACATAGAAACGGAAAGGATAGCCCGCGACCTTGCGGTCTTTCCAAGCCACGTCGAAACCAGCGCTGCGCAGATCAGCCGCGCTTTTGTCCATCCGCTGCTCCATCTGGCCCTTGAGCACGACCCATCCGGCGCTCCAGCCGAGTAAGGCCACGGCCAGAAGGGCATAGGGGGCCACGAGCCAAAAGCGACGAGGGGGTTTGCGAGGGGCGGCTTGGTCGGGCATGGTGAGCCTGAATATCTTGTGCGGTTAATGGGTTTGAAGAGATGGCGTTAGAGGATCAGGGCGATCGCTGGGTCTTTGGCTACGGCTCCTTGATGTGGCGCCCGGGTTTTGCCTTTGTAGAGCGAAGAGCCGCCATTCTCCATGGCCGTCGTCGCGCCTTTTGCATCTATTCTGTCCATCACCGCGGCACCTATGAGCGTCCGGGGCTGGTTTTGGGCCTCGCGCCGGGCGGCGCGGTGCGTGGCGCGGCCTTTCGTGTGGCCGCTGCGGACTGGGCCGAGACCTACGCCTATCTGCAAGAGCGCGAACAGCCGACCGAGACCTATTTCGAAGCTTGGGCCAAGGTACGGCTCGATGATGGAACCAAGGCCTCGGCGCTGGTCTATCTGTCCGACCGCCAACATGCCCAGTGGGCGGGGCATCTCAGCCTTGAGGACCAAGCCCAACTGATCGCCGGAGCCAAGGGCCTATCGGGCCGCAATATCGACTACCTCTCCGACCTTGTGGGCCACCTTCAGGCCGATGGCCTGCGCGACCGGTCCATGGAGGCCCTGCTGCGCCGGGTCGAGGTTTTGGAGCCGTAGGTGTTTCCCCCTACCCCGGCTTCGCCGGTACTTCCCCCAGAGGGGGAAGATTTAAAACTCCAAGATCTTCCCCCTCTGGGGGAAGTGGCGCGCAGCGACGAAGGGGGCCTTGTTTTACCGCTTCAGTTCGCCCGCCAGATATTTGCGGATCGCCGCACCATAGGGTGGACGCATCTGGAGCAAAGGACCGATGTCCTTCTTCATTTGGGTGAAGACTGCCTTCTTGTGGCTGAACTCTAAGAAGCCGTCATGACCGTGGTAACTGCCCATGCCCGCTGGTCCGACGCCGCCGAAGGGCAGTTCTTCTTGAGCGACATGCATCACCACGTCATTGACGCTGACGCCGCCTGAAGTCGTGGACTTCAAAACCAAATCGCGCTCGGCCGCATCATCCCCGAAATAGTAGAGGCCGAGAGGCCGGTCGTGGGCGTTCACATAGCCGATGGCGTCTTGCACGGTCTTGTAGGTCTTGACCGGCAGGACCGGGCCAAAGATCTCTTCCTGCATGACCTTCATGTCGTCGGTGGGATTGATGATCAGGGTCGGCGGGATGCGGCGATGTTCCTGCTGGCTGAAATCTTCGTCAGCCGGATTGATCTGCACGATCCGCGCGCCCTTGGCCCGGGCATCTTCGACATAGCCCATGATCCGATCATAGTGGCGCTGGGCAACGATGGCCGTGTAGTCAGGATTGTCCTTAATGGTCGGGAACATCTTAGCCACCGAGGCCTGGGCCTCGCGGCGCCCCTGCAACTCGACCTGACCCTCCTTGAGCCCGCGGTCCGACAACACCACCCGCTGCGGTACACCGATCAGTTCCCAGTCGGCAAACATCGCGCCCGGGCGTTCACCGCGGTCGTCGAGCAGGACGTC
>CALFYB010000280.1 GCA_937952995.1 uncultured Caulobacteraceae bacterium | reverse complement strand
TCTGCTCTTCGGCGCGGGCTTCTACCTCGCCGGCAATTGGCCGGGCGTCATTCTCTGCGGTGGCGGCATCGTGCTCGCGTTCCTTGATGAAGACGATGTAGGCGCTCATGGATAATCCTCTCTCCGGTTCGGTCCGATCATGCGGGGGCAGGGCGCGCGGTGCAAGGGGTTTGCCGGGCCCGGCTGCGGCGGTGTAGCATCGAGTCCTGCGCCGATAAGTCCGGAAGGAATGCCATGCCCCGCATCAGCGCGCCGATCCTGCTGGCCCTGGCCTTCTTCGTGGCGACGGCGACCTTGCTGCCTCTGGCGGTGGGGGCGTCCTCGGCACGGCTTTCCGCAGTGGCCCCCGGATCGGCCTGGCTGGCCCTGGCTCTGGCCAGCCTCTTATCCCTTGAGCGATTGTTCGAGCGGGATTTCGAGGACGGAGCCCTCGACATGCTGGCCCTGGGCCCGGTGCCGCTGGAGATGGTCGCCTTTGCCAAGGGGCTGGCCCAGTGGCTCGCCAATGGCGCGCCTTTGGCTCTAGCCGCCCCTCTGGTGGCCGTAGCGCTTGGGGCAGAACTTCGGCTGGTCCCGCTTATTTTCATTAGCGCCCTAATCGGCGGGCTGGGCCTTGCCTTTACCGGCGGCATAGGCGCGGCCTTAAGCTTGGGCAGTAAGCGCGGCGGGGTCTTGATTGCGGTGCTGGTCCTGCCCCTGTTCGCACCGCCTGTGATCTTTGGTGCGGGGGCGATTGAGGCCTTTGCGGGCGGGTTAGACTGGCACCCGGCCTTGGGTCTTTTGTCGGCCTATGGGCTGGCAGCGGCGGCCCTTGGGCCCTTCGCCATGGCGGCAGCGTGCCGAAACGCCCTATCTTGAGCCTCATAAGCGACAATCGCGCACTTGCCGCCAGACCGCGCCCCGGCTATCGAGATTAGATGTTCCAAGCCCTCGCCAATCCTCAACGGTTTATGGACTTTTCCCGATGGGCCGCGCCCTTGGTGGGGATCAAGGCCGTGATCTTAATCGCGATTGGTCTTTGGCTGACCTTCACCGCCCCTGAAGACTATCAGCAGGGTGACACGGTCCGGATGATGTTCATCCACGTGCCCGCCGCCTATATGGCCATGTTCTGCTATGCCTGCTTGGGCGGGGCCAGCTTCATGGGTCTAGTCTTTCGCCATTCCCTCGCCGATGCGGCGGGCCGCGCCTGCGCACCGTTGGGTGCGGGCTTTACGTTCCTCGCGCTCATTACCGGGTCCCTATGGGGCCGACCCATGTGGGGCACCTGGTGGGTTTGGGATGCGCGCATGACTTCGGTGCTGGTGCTGTTCCTGCTCTATATCGGCTATATGGCCCTGCAAGCCGCCATTGATGACGAGGTTAAGGCCGCGCGGGCGGCATCTATCTTGGCGCTGGTCGGACTGATCAATCTGCCGATCATCAAGTTTTCCGTCGACTGGTGGAATACCCTGCATCAGCCAGCCTCGGTCTTCCGCGCCGGTGGCCCGACCATGCCGGCTGCCTATCTTTGGCCACTGGCCTTCATGGCCCTTGGTTATATGGCCCTGTTTGGCAGTCTTTGGATGGTGCGCGTGCGCTCTGAGGTCTGGCGCAAGCGCGCCAATGGCCTAGCCCTTCAGGCGGCAGGATAACCATGCTCGATCTTGATCCTGGAAAATATGGGGCCTTCCTTTGGCCCGCCTTTGGCATCTCCGCCCTTGTGATCGGCTGGATGGTGGTCGACAGCCTGTCTAGCGCGCGGCGGTGGCGCAAAGAGGTCCAGCGTCTTGAAGCGCTGCGCTCGGAGACCCTATGGCCTGAGACTAAGGACCAGCCTCGTCCATGAAGCGGCTGATGGCCCTCTTGCCCCTCGCGGCTCTTGCGGTATTGGCGATCCTGTTCGTCACCTACGGCCTGCACCGTGATCCCAACGTCAAACCTCAGGCCTTGGTTGGCCAGCCGGTCCCGGCCTTGAGCCTAGCGCCGCTTGAAGGTGGAGCGCCAGAGGGCGTTAGGCAGGCGGCGATGATTGCGGCGGCCACAGGCACACCGACAGTGATCAACCTCTTTGCCTCTTGGTGCGCGCCTTGCGAATTGGAACACCCCGTTCTGCTCGCCCTGAAGGCCCAGGGGATCAATGTCATCGGCATCGCCTATAAGGATGACCCGGCCAAGACCGAGGCCTTCCTTCAACGCCTCGGCAATCCCTTCTCAAAGGTTCTGGTCGACCGCAGCGGCCGGGCGGGCGTCGAGTTTGGCATTTCCGGCGTGCCCGAAAGCTTCCTGATTGGAGCCGACGGCAAGGTCTTGGCCAAGTTTACCGGACCGATGACGCCTGCCGACGCCGAGGCGCTGCTGGAAAAGGCCCATTAGGGCCATCTCGCCAATCTTAACCCTTGGCTAACCATAAATCGGTCAAGGTCGCGCCAGCTTTTCAGTAAAGGTTGCGCGCTTGCCCCTGCCTATAGGATCATCCCAAACGGGCCCCATCAACATGGCCCCTCGGCCCGCTTCGCCGCGGCTCGATGCGCGGACCTTGGCGCAGAAACTGTTCTTTGACGCGGCCTTGGGTGGCAAGGCGCAGGCACCCAAGGTGGATCAGGCCAGCGAACTGGCCGAAGCCCCCGTGCGTATGGAACCGATCAAAGATGCGGGGGCAGCCGACGCCGCCCGTCCTGCACGTATCCTTCGTCCAGGGTCTCTGCTCGATATTCGCGTCTAGGGCTTAGGCTTGGTCGCCGTCACCGCCGGTGCGGGGGCCTTGGCAGACGCTGGCGCAGCTTGGGTCTTGGGGGCCAGCAACTCGGCCATCGTCGGCTTGGCCTTGGTCTTGCCTTTGCGGATCTCGACAAGCTCACCGTCCTCGGCTTCGATCTCGCTT
>CALFYB010000279.1 GCA_937952995.1 uncultured Caulobacteraceae bacterium | reverse complement strand
ATGTTGAGGACGGATGAGGAAATCGCATGCTAGACCCCACACCCGAGTTCCCCGCGAAGGCGGGGACCCAGAACCTTGCACACAGGCTGTAATCGACCCACTGGATCCCCGCCTACGCGGGGAGCGCGGCGGAGATGGCGGGGTCCATCCTCGCCCGTCGAAGGACGAGGATGGACCCCCTACCGCAACAGCCCCAACGCCGAGCGCGCCACGTCGTCCAGACCCTCGCCGCCAGCGTCCAGATGGGCCAAAATCTCGCGTCTCATGCGCGGGTCCCAGAACAGTTTCAGATGTTCGGCTGTGGCGGTAATGGCCTTGGCCTCGCCTTCAACGGCAAAAGCGCGGGCGATCTGGTTGGCCATGTGGACCAGCTTGTCAGCTTGCATGAGTGTCGGCTCCCGCCGTGATACGATCAAATCCGGTAAAGACTTCCAGCCCGTCCGCGCGGACGACGCCGACAAGGCACATCCCCGCCGCCTCTGCGGTGCGCAGGGCCAGGGCGGTCGGCGCGGATACCGCGGCCAGCACGCCAGCCCCCATGGCGGCGGCCTTTTGTACCAGTTCCACCGAAAGGCGGCTGGTCATCAAGATCACGCCGTCCTTGGCTGTCAGCCCTTGGCGGGCCATGGCTCCGGCTAGCTTGTCCAAGGCGTTGTGACGGCCAACATCCTCGCGCACCAAAACCACGCCCTGCCCCGGCCGATAGAAGCCCGCCGCATGGACCGCGCGGGTTTGCTGGTTCAGGCTTTGCAGAGCGGCCATCTGGGCCATAGCGGCGATCACCTCAGGGGCGGAAACCACCACAGCGCTGTCAACCTTGGCCAGCTTGGGCAAAGCGTCTTCGAGGCTCTCAACCCCGCAAAGACCGCAGCCTGTGGGCCCCGCGCGGTGGCGCCTACGCGCACTCAGCCGTGCCGAAAGGCCCGCCGATAGCCACAGCCTCATCTCGATGCCCAATTCAGCGTCGAACTGTTCGATCCGCTCGATCTGGCCCAGATCACTGATGATCCCCTCATTGAGGGAAAAGCCGATGGCGAAGTCTTCCAGATCCGCCGGACTGGCCATCATCACCGCCTCGGACCCGCCATCATAGACAAAGGCCACCGCCGTCTCTTCGGGCACGGCGCGCATCCCCTCGCCGGACTGACCACCGCCGATGGCCAGACGCCGAACGTCTAGGGCAGAGGCGCGCCCTGTCACTCAGCCGCCGGGGCGATACGACGGCTTTGCAGGGCCTGGGCCTCATAGGCCTCTTGCCAGTCGGTCGGGCCGTTGGAGCTGGAGATCTGCACCGCCGTCACCTTATATTCCGGGCAGTTGGTGGCCCAGTCGGAGAAGTCGGTGGTGATGACATTGGCCTGGGTCGAGGGGTGGTGGAAGGTGGTGTAGACCACGCCCGGTGCCACGCGGTCGGTGATCTGGCAGCGCAGGCTAGTCTCGCCCGAGCGGCTGGCCAGCTTGATCCAGTCGCCGTCCTTGAGACCCCGGGTTTCGGCGTCGAAGGGATGGATTTCGAGCAGGTCTTCCTTGTGCCAAGCGACATTGGCCGTGCGCCGGGTCTGGGCCCCGACATTGTACTGCGACAGCACCCGTCCCGTGGTCAGCAAGAGCGGGAAGCGCGAGCCGGTCCGCTCTTCGGTGGCGATATAGTCGGTCAGGACGAACAGGCCCTTGCCTCTGGCAAAGCTGTCCAGATGCATGACCGGCGTGCCTTCGGGGGCGGCTTCGTTGCAGGGCCACTGCACCGATCCGAGGGTCTCTAGCGTCTGATAGGAGACACCGGCGAACGAGGGCGTGGTCGCCGCGATCTCGTCCATGATCTGGCTAGGGTGGCTATAGGCCATCGGATAGCCCAGCGCATTGGACAGAAGCTGCGTGATCTCCCAGTCGCCATAGCCGTTCTTGGGGGCCATGACCTTGCGCACCCGCTGGATGCGGCGCTCGGCATTGGTGAAGGTGCCGTCCTTCTCGAGGAAGGTCGAGCCGGGCAGGAAGACGTGGGCGTAGTTGGCGGTCTCGTTGAGGAACAGGTCCTGCACGACCACGCAGTCCATGGCCGCGAGGCCAGCGGCGACATGATGGGTGTCAGGGTCGGACTGGAGAATGTCTTCGCCCTGGACGTAAAGCGCGCGGAAGCTGCCGTCCTGCGCCGCATCGAGCATGTTGGGGATGCGCAGACCCGGTTCGCGCTCGAGCTTAACGCCCCAGAGGTCCTCGAACAGCTCGCGGGTGGCATCGTCGGAGACATGGCGATAGCCAACGAACTCGTGCGGGAACGAACCCATGTCGCAGGCACCCTGCACATTGTTCTGGCCGCGCAAGGGGTTCACCCCGACGCCTTCGCGTCCGAGATTGCCGGTGACCATGGCCAGATTGGCGATGGCCATGACCGTGGTCGTGCCTTGGCTGTGCTCGGTAACGCCCAGCCCGTAATAGATCGCGCCATTGCCGCCGGTGGCATAGAGCCGCGCCGCTGCCCTCAGCTCTGTCGACGGCACGCCGGTGAGCGCCTCAGTCTCTTCCGGACTATAGCGCGGATCGGCCACGAAGGCGGCCCAGGCAGCATAGGCGCTGAGGTCGCAGCGCTCGCGGATGAAGGCCTCATCGGCCAAGCCTTCGGTGACGATGACATGGGCCATGGCGGTTAAGACCGCGACATTGGTCCCCGGCGTCAGGGGCAGATGGTGCGCGGCTTCAATGTGGGGCGAGCGGACAATGTCGGTGCGGCGTGGATCGATCACGATCAGCTTGGCCCCCTGCCGCAGACGCTTTTTCATGCGCGAGGCAAAGACCGGGTGGCCATCGGTCGGATTGGCCCCGATCAACAGCATGACGTCGGTATGTTCCACCGAGTCAAAATCCTGCGTGCCCGCCGAGGTGCCAAAGGTGGTCTTCAGGCCATAGCCGGTGGGCGAGTGACAGACCCGTGCGCAGGTGTCGACATTGTTGTTGCCAAAGCCCGCCCGGACCAGCTTTTGCACCAAGAAGGTCTCTTCGTTGGTACAGCGCGAAGAGGTGATGGCCCCGACCGCATCCTTGCCATAGTCGCGCTGGATGCGTTTGAACTGGCTGGCCGTATAGGCGATGGCCTCGTCCCAGCTGACTTCGCGCCAAGGGTCGGTGATCTTGTCGCGGATCATCGGATTGAGGATGCGCTCGCGGTGGCTGGCATAGCCAAAGGCAAAGCGGCCCTTGACGCAGGAGTGGCCGCGATTGGCCTTGCCGTCCTTATAGGGGACCATGCGCACGACATCTTCGCCGCGCATCTCGGCCTTGAAGCTGCAGCCGACGCCGCAATAGGCGCAGGTGGTGATCAACGAATGTTCCGGCTGGCCGACCTCGATGACGGTCTTTTCGGTCAGGGTCGCGGTCGGGCAGGCCTGAACACAGGCGCCGCAGGACACGCACTCGGACTCCAAGAACGGCTCATCCATCCCGGCGGCGACCTTGGAGCCAAAGCCCCGGCCCTGAATGGTCAAAGCGAAGGTGCCCTGCACTTCGTCGCAGGCCCGCACGCAGCGCGAACAGGCAATGCACTTGGACGGATCAAAGGTGAAATAGGGATTGGACTCGTCGGCCTCGGCGCAGAGGTGGTTGTCGCCTTCATAGCCATAGCGCACTTCACGCAGGCCAACCTCGCCCGCCGTGTCCTGCAGCTCGCAATCGCCATTGGCCGCGCAGGTCAAACAGTCCAGCGGATGGTCGGAAATATAGAGCTCCATCACCCCCTTGCGCAGGGTGCGCAAGAGCGGGGTCTGGGTCTTGACCGACATGCCCGGCGTCACCGGCGTGGTGCAGGAGGCGGGCGTGCCATTACGGCCCTCGATCTCAACGAGGCACATGCGGCAGGAGCCAAAGGCCTCGAGGCTGTCGGTGGCGCAGAGCTTGGGCACCTTGACCCCCAGCTCCATCGCCGCGCGCATGACCGAGGTTCCGGCAGGCACCGTCACCTCGAACCCGTCAATGGTCAGGCTGACCTCGGCTTCGGCCTTGGAGGCGGGCGTGCCGTAATCGGTTTCCTTGATCAGCTGCATCGGTCGTTTCCTATTCAGCCGGGACTTTGGCATTGGCGCCAGAGCCGTTAAAATCTTCTGGGAAGTGACGCACCGCACTCATCACCGGATAGGGCGTAAAGCCGCCCAGTGCGCAGAGTGAGCCATATTTCAAAGTCTGACACAGGTCTTCGAGCACCGCCATATTGGCCGCTCGTTCGGTTCCGGCCATGATCTTGTCGATCACCTCAACGCCTCTGGTCGAGCCGATGCGGCAGGGGGTGCATTTGCCACAGCTCTCGATGGCGCAGAACTCCATGGCAAAACGGGCCTGCGCGCCCATCTGGACGCTGTCGTCAAAGACCACGATGCCGCCGTGACCGATTAGGCCGTCGCGGGCGGTGAAGGCCTCATAGTCATAGGGCGTGTCGAACAGGGACGGCGGGAAATAGGCCCCCAGAGGTCCGCCGCACTGCACCGCCTTAACGGGACGCCCGCTCAAGGTGCCGCCCGCAACCGTCTCGATGATCTCGCCCAAGGTGATGCCGAAAGCGGCTTCGAACAGGCCGGTATGTTTAGCATTGCCTGCGATCTGGATCGGCATGGTCCCGCGCGAGCGGCCCAGCCCATAGTCGGCATAGGCCTTGGCCCCCTTGGCTAGGATCACTGGCACGCTGGCCAGCGAGACCAGATTGTTGATCACGGTCGGCTTGCCAAACAGGCCGACATGGGCTGGCAGGGGCGGCTTGGCCCGCA
>CALFYB010000278.1 GCA_937952995.1 uncultured Caulobacteraceae bacterium | reverse complement strand
CCCTCGACACTCGAATAGTCGATTTGCCCGCCCATCAGGCTTATAAGGGCCTTACTGATAGCCAGACCCAATCCTGTGCCGTTGGCACTGGCAGAGGTCGCAACTGAGCCCTGTTGGAACCGCCCAAACATCTGCGGTCTAAGGGTTTCAGAGATGCCTATGCCCGTGTCCTGAACTTCAATCCTCAGCCGACAATGGCCCAGCACTGTTGAGGGTAGGAAGCTAATTGTCGCGGTGACGCTTCCCTTGTTCGTAAACTTCACACCATTGCCAACCAAGTTAAACATGGCCTGGCGAAGGCGCACGGGATCCGCCTCAATCCAACACGGTTCGCCCTTAACCTGCCAGGTTAACTCGATCCCCTTGTCGGCAGCTTGTGGACCCAAAAGCGCGATGACGCCTTCAAGAGCGCCGACGAAACTCATGGGCGTCGGCGACAGACTCAATTCACCGGCCTCGATTTTAGAAAAATCGAGGACATCATTGACGATTTGGGTCAGCATCTCGCCGCAGATCAGAGCCTGATCTACCAAGCGACGCCCCTCTGGAGAGATCGGCTCATGTTCAAGCAGGTGTAGGGCACCGAGTACTGCATTCATGGGTGTGCGTATCTCGTGGCTCATATTGGCCAAAAATGCAGCCTTTGCCTTATTGGCCTCTTCTGCTTCAGCCTTGGCTTCCCTCAAGGCCAGATCTGCGGTGACATATTCGGTAACGTCGCGGCTCGCGCCAATGAGGCCAACAGGATGGCCATTTTCAACGACAAGCTTGGCGCTGGTTTGGAGCCAAACCCAATGACCAAGTTTGTGCCGAACCCTGAGGGTTACGGTCATCATGGCGTCGGGATGTGCGACCGTTTCATTTTGACCCGAAAATTCGAAATTTCCGCTTTCGGCGTCTAACAGATCTTGGATTCGCATCCCGATCAGTTCGTCGGGGCGATAGCCCAGCACCGTATAGACCGATGGCGAAGCATATTGGTAAACGCCCTGTAGATCCGTTCGCCCAATGAAATCAGTGATATTATCTGTAAGAATTTTATAGCTATCGAGGGCTTCCTTAAGCCGTCGCTGAGCTTCCTGACTTGAGGGTGTATCTGCGGCTCGGCCCAAAACGAACGCCAAACACAAGCCCAAATAGATCCAAATCGGCAATATGACCGATAGATCAAACTCAAACCGGTGGGTGATTATGGCCAAGGCCGCCATTGGAGGAAGTGCACCCACAATCAGGAACAGCATGGGTGTCGAATAGAAAAGCAGCACCAAAAGGCTCGCGAGCGTAACCAGAAGCGCCGCGCCGCAGATTTGTCCTGACAGCGTGCCCGTCAAAAGACAAAGGACACCCAAAAGTGCCCACCAAACCTCCACCACGATCAGATTAAGAAGAAAGCTCCGCCGGATCCCCGGCCCTATGTCCTGTTGAGAAAATTGCTTTTTGCTGGCTATCCAAGACCAAGCTTCAATGGCCCCGTGCCCCAAACCCCAAAGAACACAAATCCAGATCGGTAAAACCTGGGTTGCCACAATGGCAGCCAACAGAGCCACGATCGTCCTTTGCAGCCACAAGGGGTGAAAGGCGGCCGCAGCCTCGTCCAAGCGAACCTCGATAGAGGCATTGGCCCAGTTAACCGGTACCCATCGGTTTAAAATGCCACGATCCATCAGCCCGTCCCTCGATCTATCGAAGCCCAAATATCGCGAATTCAATGAGGCGGACCTATAGGCGGTTAGGCGGGTTAGCGTCCACTATCTACACGAGTACGGACGCCCAAACATGACCCTAAAGCCCCACCCAATTTGGCCATACGCTCTTAGCATTGTCGACCAAGCCCCGGTATCGTTCGGCCCATCGCTTTAAAGGGCACCCTCACAGAGGAGCGCCGCGCCCTCAGCCGCACAAT
>CALFYB010000277.1 GCA_937952995.1 uncultured Caulobacteraceae bacterium | reverse complement strand
GGGGTGGATGGCGCCATTGCCCCACAAGGCCTAAGTGCTCCTCGAGTGCTCCACGGCCTCGGTCAATACTTGCTCCATCCGAGCGCGCCAATCATGCCCCTGCGCCTCATAGGCCGCAAAGAGGCTCGAGCGCAGACGCAGTGTGACTACCCGCTTAGGGTCTTTGGCACGAGGGCGTCCGGCCTTCAGCTTACCTTGCAAGGTTGTGGGTAGGTCCGCGAGCGAGACCGCCTGCGCATTCATCTGCGCGGTCCACTCAGGGGCATCATCATCAATCATTTCTGGATCAGGTTTCATAGAGCTTCACCTCGCGCCTGTTGGCCTTGCGAAAACTGATAATCCGAATGCCGCTCGCCGTTTCGCTAAAGACCAACATGTGAACCCGCCGCCCCAGTTGCCGAGGGCCAAATATCGCGGCTCGCCATAGTCCCTTCGCCGGTCCTCAACGATCTTCGCCGTGGTGAAGTCGAACCCAGACGCCTGATCGAACGACAGACCCCGCTCCCGCAGGTTCTTGGCATTCTTGATCGGATCAAATTCAATGTCCATGATTTTCGTATTACGGAAATGGCGGAGGCACTCAATGCTCCGCGCTTCATAGAGTCGAGCAATATACTATTTTAAGTTTTAAATCATAATTCTATCATTAAGGTAATTATTGGTTGCGTTGAGATCGGTGGCTGGCACCATTTCTCGGCGACGATTTGGAAGACTGCCGATGGACAATCTTCAGATGGATGACGATTTTTTTCTTCCTCGAAAGTGTTTTCGAGAACCAATCCCCGAGATATTTCAAGCTGCTGATCGCCTGAAAGAAGCCCTTGAACACCACAGGGCTAACAACCGCGGGGAAGCTGAAAAGCTAATCATCGCGGCAGACAATAATGCCGTTAGAGATTGGTTAGAGTCCTTGTGGGGGTCATCGAAAATAAATCCCGATCAATGGAAATATCTTCGCGTTCGAAAGGTTCCAAACTCACCGCCCATTTTGCCGAAATCGGAACGAGTCTCCGTTCGAATGCCCACAGAGGATGCGAAGATTGAGATTGTCCGCCGACACGGACGAACCTGTGCATTTTGCGGAATTCCGTTGATCACTGTTCAGGTTCGAAAAGCCTTCAATCGCATATATCCAAACGCCGCGCACTGGGGCCCCAAAAACACAGACTATCACGCAGCATTCGCATGCATGTGGCTCCAGTACGACCACATCTTGCCCCACAGCCGTGGGGGTGACAATTCATTAGAAAATCTAGTTTTGACCTGCGCGGGGTGCAACTTCGGGCGGATGGGTTACACCCTCGAACAGGTAGGACTATTGGACCCGCGTCGTCGTTTGCCGCCATTGACGGATTGGGACGGGTTAGACGGCATTTTTCAACCGACTTAACAGCGGCGCGTTATTCATTACCATCAAAGCTATCTGATAGGCACCTGCGTTGCTCAGAGCGGCAAGAGTGTTACTTAAAGCAACCCAAATCAGACTTTGATCTTTATCACGGCGAAGTTGCTCGCGCATTTTTAAGGTCCCCGAATTGTTTGCACAGGGGATGCGGCTATGGGTTATTTCGACCAGCTTCAGCATGAGGCTTTTCAGTTTCGAAAGACTTTTGACGACACCAAAGCCAGCAGCGGGGTCGATTTCGACTGGTATCCTTATGACACCATCGCCAATCTCGACCATTTAGCCCCGCTAATTACACCAGAGATTGACGGTCTGTTTGCAGGCGGGCACCGATTTGCGGACATAGGCGCGGCTGACGGGGCCTTAGGCTACTTTCTCGAGCGCAATAATAATCATGTTGATTTCTATGACTATGGACCCACGAATTACAACAGCCTGAGGGGTCTTCGGAAGCTTTCAGAGATGCTGAATAGCCAAGGGACGATTTACGAATTGGATCTGGACTCCCAATTTCAAATCCATAGTACTTATGATTTTGCGATGTTTTTAGGAATTCTCTACCACGTAAAAAATCCGTTCTATATTTTAGAGCAACTTTCTCAGCGTTTTAAGTACATGGCAGTCAGCACGCGAGTTGTGCGACATTTCAATGCGACCAGCCCGGAAATGTCCGGCTACACGGCCTCCTATCTGGTCGGGCCGCAGGAATCCAATAATGACTCCACCAACTATTGGATGTTCACGGACGCGGGACTGAAGCAGCTCTTTGACCGCACAGGGTGGGACATTGTTTCCTATCGGACGGTCGGCGATACGCAGACCTCAAACCCACAGGACAGCAACCGTGATGAACGGGCCTTCGCAATTCTGAGAAGCAAGCGATAGCCGACGGGCTACTTCACCAACCCCTCGGCCACGGGCCGGGCCTGTCCGGGCTTGATGAAGGTTAGGGTGATGCGGCCGAGGTGGAGGCCGAACTTGCTCATGTCGGCGCGGTTAATGACGGCACCGTCGGCGAACTGGTGGCTCCAATCATCGACATCGACGGCGATCTTGGTCTTACCGATGGGCAGGATCAGCTTGTACTGGATGCGCAGGGCATTGCCTTGGGTGGTGACGCGGGCGACGCCGTCAACATCTCCGGCTCGGCCCTCATAGCGGCCCTCACCGACTTTCTTGAAGGTCCAGGTGCGGGTCTGGCGTTCGCCGTCGCTCCACAGGAAGGTCTCGTTGAGGGTCAAGGTGTCACCCGACTGGACCCCGTCCGCCACCACCGTAAAGGCGCGCTGCAGCTTTGTGTCCGGCCCCTCGAACAGGCCATAGGCATAGGTCCGGCCTTGGAAATAGTCTTCCAGGACAAATTTCGGGGTCGGTTGGCTATTGGTCTCGACGCTCAGGGTCGAACAGCCCGTTAAGGTAAGGGCAGCGGCAAGGCCCGCGAGAGAGGCGGCTGCGAATTTTGGCATCAGTTTGCGCATCAACTTGGCTCCAAGAGGGCTTTGATAACCTTACGCTTGCCGCCGCCTTTTGGTTCACATCCTGCGAAGGACTCGGCCCTAGACCAGTCCCAAGTCCGCTAGATGGGGCATCAGCGCCTTAGGGTCTTGGAAAAGGTGGGTGGCAA
>CALFYB010000276.1 GCA_937952995.1 uncultured Caulobacteraceae bacterium | reverse complement strand
CGGTGGGGCTCGTTCTTCGTGCGCTTCGTGTATTCGGCGGCGACCTCCTTGCCGAGCGCGGGCTGCGGCATCTGCGGATGGTAGAGGCCGAAGGAGATCATGTACTTGCCCGCGTCCTTCTCCTCGATCTCCTTGCATTTGGTGCCGATGACGATCGCGATCTCGACTTCCCAGTCCAGCATGGTCGAGCCCTTGGGCACGATGGTGTCGTCATTGGGGCCGCAGATCGAGGTGGTCCACTTGTTGAACAGGATGGGCTCGGCGGGCACCGGCAGGTTGGTGCCCATGAGGATGGCGCTGATCAGTTGCTTCTGGACAGGCTTGCCGTCGATCTCCTCGGCGATCAGGCGGCTTTCGGCCTCGCCGTCCCAGACCCCGCGCACCCGCACCTTTTCGCCGCCCATGGCCTCGGTCCACAGGGTCTTGCCCAGCCGGTCCTTGTTGGCGCGGATCAGGCCGCTGGCGGCGGCGAGGATGTGCTCGGTCGAGCGATAGTTGCGTTCCAGCCGGATCACGGCCGCGCCGGGGAAGTCGCGCTCAAAGCGCAGGATGTTGTCGACCTCGGCTCCGCGCCAGCCATAGATCGACTGGTCGTCATCGCCGACGCAGCAGACATTCTGACGGGCCTGGGCCAGCAGCCGCAGCCACAGATACTGGGCGACGTTGGTGTCCTGATACTCGTCCACCAGCACATAGCGGAACCGCTCGTGATATTCGGCCAGCACATCCGGATGCTTGGTGAACAGGGTTAGGTTGTGCAGCAGCAGGTCGCCGAAATCGCAGGCGTTCAGCACGCGGAGGCGGTCCTGATAGAGGCTATAGACCCGCTGGCCCTGATTGTTGCCGAACTGGGCGCTTTCGCCGGGCGGCACCTTATCGGGGGTCCAGCCCCGGTTCTTCCAATGGTCGATCAGGCTGTTCATCAGCTTGGCGGGCCAGCGCTTGGCGTCGATATTTTCAGCCTCGAGCACCTGTTTGATCAGCCGTTCCTGATCGTCGGTGTCGATGATGGTGTAGGTGGATTTCAGCCCGACCAGCTCGGAATGCTTGCGTAGGATCTGGGCGGCGACCGAATGGAAGGTGCCAAGCCAGCGCAACCCCTCGGCCTGCGGGCCGATCAGGTGAGTGATCCGCTCGCGCATCTCGCGCGCCGCCTTGTTGGTAAAGGTGACGGCCAGGATCTCCCACGGCCGCGCGCGGTTGGTCGAGAGGATGTGGGCCAGACGGGTGGTCAGGACCCGCGTCTTGCCCGTGCCCGCGCCCGCCAGCACCAGAACCGGACCGTCCGTGACCTCGACCGCACGGCGCTGTTCAGGATTGAGTCCGGCCAGATAGTCGTCGCCGCCGCCCGGCATGGGGGCGCGATCAACCCGGGCAAGGTCACTGATGCGCGGTGAATAGGGCGTGTCGGTCAAGGTGATGGTCCTGAAGCGTCTCTCGGTTCCGGCCGATTCTGATCCGGAATGAGAACGAATGTAGCACAGACTGCGCCGGGCTTAAGGGCCGTGCGGGATTATTGCTGCTGCGCGCCGTGGGCCAAGGCCGCGACCCGGCAGGCTGAGGCCAGCAATCGCCCTTGCCGCGCCTGATCAATCTCGCCGATGAGCCCCGCAAGGCTGAGCCCCCGGCCAGCGGCCATGGCCTCCAGCACCGCCCAGAACTCGGGCTCCAGCGCGACCGACGTCGCGTGGCCTGACAGGTTGATGGAGCGTTTGCGTAGGCCGTTCATTTGAAGTGTCTCGAAGTCCCACTACATAGAAGCCATCAGGCCCCGGTCCTTGACAAAAGGTGACGGGGGCGTCATTTTTTGCGCTCCCTTAGAGGTGATATCATGACCGCTGTCGATCTTGCCATAGACACCCCGCGCGAGCTCTCGGTGTCGGACCGTCCCTATGACTATAGCATCCGCCCAATGGCCGCCTTGCGCGCCCTCAAGAAGCTGATTGCTAATAAGGAAGACACCGAGCAGGTGTTCTTGATCATGCAGGCCCTGTCGGGCCGTTCGACGCCGCGCGGCTATGCCCGGTTACTCGACTCAGCGGAGGGCGGGCGTCAGGCCTATCTGCGCCAAGAGTTTTCGGATCGCCTGATGGATCAGGCTTGGGTGGCAAGCTTTGCGCCCGGCACGGTCGGCGCGGCCTATCGCGAGTTCATCGCTCCTCGTGGCCTGACGGCCTATGGGCTCGCTGAAGAGAGCCGCAAGGTCAATGGTTCGATCGAGGTGGCCCATCCGGTGGCTTGGTACGGCCGCCGCATGCGCGATGTGCACGATATCTGGCACGTCCTGACCGGCTATAGCACCGATGCGCTCGGTGAGGCCTGTGTTGTGGCCTTCTCCTATGCCCAGACCAAGAGCTTCGGCTTTGGCTTCATCGCCCTTGGCGGTGCCTATCAGCTGTCCCGCTCCAAGTCGGGCCTGCCCTATGCCAAGGCGGTCTGGCAGGCCTGGCGCAATGGCCTGAAAGCCAAGTGGCTGCCGGAACTAGACTATGAGCGTCTGTTCGCCGAGCCCCTCGATCAGGCTCGTACCCGTCTGAACATTGTCCGCCCAACGGTCTATGAGTCGATCCCAGCCGATCGTCGTGACGGGTCGATGGCGACTTAAGATAGGGTTCGGTTCCCCTTCTCCCCTACCTTCTTCTCCCTTCTCCCTTCTCCCTTCAGGGGGGAAGGGCCGGGGATGGGGGTGCAGCGGTTCGTGGTTGCCAACCGTCGGTGTGTCTGTTGCGGACAATCGGCAAGGACGGTGGATGAACGCCCCCCATCCCTAGCCCTTCCCCCTCAGAGGGGGGAAGGGAATCAATATCTCAGACCACCTCAGCCCACAGCTCGAGGTGATTATCCCGATAGACCCGGCGCTGGGTTTTCAGGGTTAGCATTTCGGACAGGCCTGTCTCAGAGAGCAGCCCCTCAACGCCCGAGCGATCTGAGCCGGAAAGGCTCTCCGCAGCATCCTGGACCTTTTGCAGCAGATAAAGCCGGTAGGGCATGACGGCGACCTGCATGGGCAGACCGCGCCATTCAAACTCAACATAACCGATCAACCGTTCGCTCTTGCGCTCAAGGCCATTGGTACCGGCCACCAGATCGGGTTTGCTATCGAGCCACTGACGGGTAAAGCCAACGCTGGCCTTGATCTCGGGCAGATAGTCCTCGGCAATGAACTTCAACAGCGCGACGAGCGTGTCTGGCACGCCGTCATCCGCAAATAGTTCCCCGCTCGCACCGCCATATTCGCCTGCATCATGGTCGGCACTGTTCATACGCTCGACCCAGCGCCAGACCCGGAACGCGCGGTTCTTCATCATGGCGACCGGATAGGGGTCGCGGCCGAGGTGCGCATAGAGCGGCGCGATCAGACCATAGTCGCCCAAGGTCGGACGACCACCGAGCAGATAGGGCGAGTGGGCCAGATGGGCGTCCAGCAGGTCCAAAAACTGCCCATAGGAGGCCTCGACCATCGGAATGGTGTCGGCGGTCACACCGAAGTTGCGCATCGCCTTGCGCATCCGGGCGCTAGACATCGCAAAGACCTGTTCCCACTCATCCGGACCCGCACCGGTCGGGGCTAAGGCGGCGGAGAAGTCATTGGCGAGGAACGCGCGGTTGGTTTCATCGAAGTTCCAGCGATAGTGCATGGCCGGACGCAAGAGGCCCTCGCCGCCGAACAGCTCGAAGATCTGGCTGATGACCTTGTGGCGCGGGGTCTGGGGATAGGCGGGAAAGCGCGTTGGACCCTTGGCTTCAAACCAAGCGATGATGTCAGAGCCATCCTGCACAAACTCGCCCTGCGGGGTCTCCATCACCGGCATGATCCAGCGATTGACGGCGGGCACGATCTCGGCGCGGAAACGCGGCTCACCCACGGCATGGTTCGTATAGGCTATGCCCTGCTTGATCAGGTAGGACCGGGCCTTGCTGGTATAGAGCGAACCGGGCGTGCCGTAGAGTTTATAGTCGGTCATGTTTCCTCGCAGGCGTCCTGCTGTTTGATTGTCTTGATAATGGCGTCCATAGCGCCAATAGTCGAGTCTCCGAACGCGCGGTTTGCACAGATGGATAGGCCCTTGACCCAGAACCCTCTTCTTAGCGGCATGAGCGTCTACGGCCTCGATCTGTCCTATTTCACCGGCAAACTGCAAGCCTATCTGCGCTACTGCGAAATTCCGTTCGACTATGTCGATATGGATATTGGCACGATGCGCAAGGTCGCCAAGGCCACGGGCATGGCCCAGATGCCCGCCGTTCAGTTGGCCGACGGCCGCTGGCTCACCGACACCACCGCGACCATCGACTGGATGGAAACCCAGCGTACCAAGGCCGAAGTGATCCCACATGACGCGGTTCAGCGCTTCTTTAGCCTACTGATTGAGGACTATGCCGACGAGTGGCTCTGGCGACCAGCCCTGCACTATCGCTGGAGCTATGAGACCGACAGCCGCCTGATGGGCCGACGCATTGCGGCGGAAATGATGCGCGACCTGCCCTTGCCGCTCGGCCTGCGCACCGCCTTCATCACCAAGCGCCAGCAGGACAAATATGTGCGCGGCGATGGGATCACGGCGGCGAACCGCGCCCATGTCGAAAGCGTCTATCTGCGCAATCTGGCCTGGCTGGAAGCGATCCTGAAGGACCGTCCGTTCCTGCTTGGCGAGCGCCCGACGCTGGCCGATTTCGGGTTCATGGGACCGATGTTTCGCCATTTCAGCCTCGACCCCACCCCGGCCCGGATCATGCGCGAGAAGGCCCCCGCCGTGTACGAATGGGTGGCGAGGGTCTGGAACACCAAGGCGAGCAGGCTGGCCGATCAGCCCTTGCTGGACGGCGTGCCGCAAGACTGGTCGCCGATCCTGCAGGATGTGGGCGCGAGCTACCTGCCCAGCCTCGCGGCCAATGCCGCCGCCGCGCGAGCAGGCCAGAGCCATTTTGACATTGTGCTAGAGGGCGCGGCCTATCGCCTGCCGGTCAATCTCAACCGCGTCCATTGCCTGAAGAGCCTGCAAACCGCCTATCAGGCCCTGGAGCCCGCCGCTGCCGAGACCGTTCGCGCCCGGCTGGAACAGGAGGGCGCATGGCTGCCCCTCTGGCAGGAAACCCCGCCTGACATCGGCTTTGACCCAGAGGGGCGGTTACCCTTCCTGACCGCTGAAACGGCCTGGGCCAAGGACGCCGCGCCAAAGGGCCATCGCCGCCCCGTCCATGACGGTGCCGCGCGCTAGTCTATAGGGTCTTGATGCAGCGAAAGCCGATATGGGCCATGGAGGTGTCAGCAGTGACCCCGATGCGGGCGGCGGGCCGGTAGCGTTCGCAATATTCAGCGGCGCACAGAAAGGACCCGCCCTTCAAGGCCAGTAGCTTGCCATCCTGATCCGGCGTGCAGCAGCCGGACGCCTGATCGAACGGGCTGAGCGTCCATTCCCAGACATTGCCGATCATGTCGAACAGGCCATAGCCATTGGCGTCGAACCGCCCGACCGGACTGGTCCCCGCCCCCTCGTCGCGCGAATGCCACCAAGTAAAGGCCCCGGTCCAGACATTGGC
>CALFYB010000275.1 GCA_937952995.1 uncultured Caulobacteraceae bacterium | reverse complement strand
CCCGCGTCATTGCGAGGCGCATCGCGCCGAAGCAACCCAGGGGGAGATCACTTGAGGTTCGTTTCAGTCCTCTGGGTTGCTTCGCTTCGCTCGCAATGACGCGGGTATAAAACAAGGCCCCCTTCGGCGCTACGCGCCACTTCCCCCAGAGGGGGAAGATCTTGGAGCTTTAAATCTTCCCCCTCTGGGGGAAGTACCGGCGAAGCCGGGGTAGGGGGTTGCACCCACTCCCCCATCCTATCCCCGCCGCAGAACCAGCGCCGCCCAAGCATCGCGGTGGATGCGGCGTTCCAGTTTAAAGCCGCGCGAGAGGTAGGCGGCGCGGACGAGGCGTTCTTGGCTGCGCAGGAGGCCGGAGAGGATGGCGACGCCGCCGGGCTTCAAGGCACCCTTGATGTCTTGCGCGAGGAAGACCAGAGGCCGGGCCAAGATATTGGCAAAGACCAGATCATAGGGGGCATGCTCGCGCACGGCCCGGTGGCTGAGGCCAAAGGCGTGGACGAAGCGGGCATTGGTCTTGTTGACCTTGGCATTTTCTTTCGAGATCCGAACCGAGATCCGGTCGATGTCGGTGCCGACGGCCTTGGCGGTACCGGTGCGGGCCGCCGCAATGGCCAGAACGCCGGTGCCAGCGCCGACATCGAGCACGCGGCCAAACCGCTTGGACTTCAGAAGCTGGTCATAGGCCAGAAGGCAGCCGACCGTCGTGCCATGGTGGCCGGTGCCAAAGGCTGCGCCTGCCTCGATGCGCAGATTGACGCTGTTGACCGGTGCGCGGCCCCGGTCATGGACGCCGTGAATGAAGAACCGGCCAGCGCGCACAGGCGGCAGGCCAGACAGGGCCATCGCCAGCCAGTCGGCGTCGGCGAGCTTTTCACAGGTGACAACCAGACCGTCGAAACTGCCGAGAACCGCTTGATATTGCGCGGACTCTTCCTCGGTCGTCGGATAGGCATCGATGCGCCAGACATCGTGGTCCTCGTCCTCTTCGAGGATCGAATAGGTCGTGCCCTCCAGCACCGTGTCCTCGTCCACCGCGCGGGCGGCGGCTTCGGCGATCAGGCGCGGGCCCCGGGCGATGATCTGGTAGGCTGTGTCGTCGGTCATGGCGCTCTGGTTCACAAATCGAGGTCAGTAGGATTGCAGGGCGCGGACTTCCAGACCCTCCGGCGTAGCCAAGGCGATGGCCTGGGCAGCGGCGAGGGCACCGGCGGTCGTGGTGTAGTAGGGGATCTTCATCATCAGGGCCGAGCGGCGGATCGAGAAGCTGTCCTGAATGGATTGCTTGCCCTCGGTGGTATTGAACACCAGCTGAACATCCCCGTTCTTCATGGCGTCGACCACGTTGGGGCGGCCTTCCAGCACCTTCTTGACCTCGGTCGCCGCCACGCCCTGCTCGCGCAGATAGTCAGCGGTGCCGGAGGTGGCGATGATCTTGAAGCCCTTGCCGAGCAGCAGCTTGACGGCCTCTAGCACGAAAGGCTTGTCGCCTTCCTTGACCGAGACAAAGGCGGTTCCGGCTTCAGGCAGGACGACGCCGCCGCCAAGCTGGCTCTTGGCAAAGGCTCTAGCAAAGGCGGGGGCAAAGGTCTCGCCCTCGCGGCGCCAGTCCAGCCCCATCACCTCGCCGGTCGAGCGCATTTCTGGGCCAAGCAGCGTATCGACGCCGGGGAAGCGGGCGAAGGGGAACACCGCCTCCTTGACCGCGACATGCTCATAGACCTTTTCGGCCAGGCCAAAGCTGGCGAGGCTGACGCCCGCCATGACCTTGGCGGCGATCCCGGCCAGCGGCTCGCCGATGGTCTTCGCAACGAAGGGCACGGTGCGCGAGGCGCGCGGGTTCACTTCCAGCACAAAGATGCGCGGGGCGTCGGACTGGGGCTCTTCGATGGCGAACTGCACATTCATCAGGCCGCGCACGTTCAGGGCCTTGGCCATGGCTTCGGTCTGGCGCTTCAGCTCGTCGATGATGGCGGGGCTAAGCGAGTAGGGCGGCAGCGAGCAGGCGCTGTCGCCGGAGTGAACCCCGGCCTCTTCGATATGTTCCATGACCCCGGCCACGAACACGGTCTCGCCGTCGGCAATGGCGTCCACATCCACCTCGGTGGCGCGGGACAGGTACTGGTCGATCAGCACAGGGCTGTCGCCCGACACCTTCACGGCGTCGCGGACATAGCGGGTCAGTTGCTCATCATCGCGGATGATCTCCATGGCCCGGCCACCCAGCACATAGGAGGGGCGGATGACGATGGGGTAGCCGACCGCATGGGCCCCGGCAAAGGCCTCGTCGACCGAGCGGGCGATGGCGTTGATGGGCTGGGCAATGCCGATCTTGTGCAGCAGCTGCTGGAACCGCTCGCGGTCTTCGGCCAGGTCGATGGCGTCGGGCGAGGTGCCGAGGATGGGGATGCCCGCATCTTCCAGCGCTTGGGCCAGCTTCAGCGGCGTCTGGCCGCCGAACTGAACGATGACGCCGATCAAGGTGCCGTTGGACCGCTCGACATCCAACAGTTCCAGCACGTCCTCAGCCGTCAGCGGCTCGAAATAGAGGCGGTCGGAGGTGTCATAGTCGGTGGACACGGTCTCGGGGTTGCAGTTGACCATGATCGACTCCACCCCGATCTGGTCGAGGGCGAAGGCGGCGTGACAGCAGCAATAGTCAAACTCGATGCCCTGGCCGATCCGGTTGGGACCGCCGCCGAGGATCACGGCCTTGCGACGGCTCGAGGGCTCGGACTCGCAGCTTGGCACTTGGCCCAGAGCGCCGCTTTCATAGGTCGAATACATGTAGGGGGTCTTGGCGAAGAACTCCGCCGCGCAGGTGTCGATGCGCTTGTAGACGGGACGAACACCCAGCGCCTGACGGGCCGAGCGGACGGCCTTTTCAGCGCCGCCGGTCAGCTCGGCCAAACGCGCGTCGGAGAAGCCCATGGCCTTGATCTTGCGCATGGCATCGGCGTCGGTCGGCAGGCCGTGGCTGCGAATATCAGCCTCGGTCGCGACGATGGTCTCGATCTGGCGCAGGAACCAAGGCTCGTAGGCGCAGGCGGCATTGATCTCTTCGACGCTCAGGCCGTGGCGCAAGGCTTGGGCAATGACGCGCAGCCGGTCCGGGGTCGGCTGGCCCAGCGCCCGGACGATGGCGGCCTTGCCGGTTTCCGGATCGCCAGCCCCTTCGATTTCGATCTCGTTAAAGCCGGTCAGGCCGGTCTCAAGCCCGCGCAGGGCCTTTTGGGCGCTTTCAGCAAAGGTGCGGCCGATGGCCATAACCTCGCCCACCGACTTCATGGAGGTGGTCAGGTAGGGCTCTGCGCCGGGATATTTCTCGAAGGCGAAGCGCGGGATCTTGGTGACGACATAGTCGATGGTCGGCTCGAACGAGGCCGGGGTCGCGCCGGTGATGTCGTTCATCAGCTCGTCGAGCGTATAGCCGACGGCCAGACGGGCCGCGACCTTGGCGATGGGAAAGCCCGTCGCCTTGGAGGCCAGCGCCGAGGAGCGCGACACGCGGGGGTTCATCTCGATGACGACCATGCGGCCGTCCTTGGGATTGACCGCGAACTGAACGTTTGAGCCGCCGGTCTCGACACCGATCTCGCGCAGCACAGCAATCGAGGCCGCGCGCATCCACTGATATTCCTTGTCCGTAAGGGTCAGGGCCGGAGCGACGGTGATGGAGTCGCCCGTATGGACGCCCATCGGATCGATGTTCTCAATCGAGCAGACGATGATGCAGTTGTCGGCCTTATCGCGGACGACCTCCATCTCATATTCCTTCCAGCCGAGGACGCTCTCTTCGATGAGCACTTCGGTGGTTGGGGACATGTCGAGGCCGCGTTCCACGATCTCGCGGAACTCTTCCATATTGTAGGCAATGCCGCCGCCGGTGCCCGCGAGGGTGAAGGACGGACGGATGATGGCGGGCAGGCCGACGAAGGGCTGAGCCTCCAGCGCCTCTTCCATGGTGTGGGCGGCGCGGCTGCGGGGGCTTTCGAGACCCAGCTTGTCCATCGCGTTGCGGAACTTCTGGCGGTCTTCGGCCTTGTCGATGACTTCGGCATTGGCCCCGATCATCTCGACGCCGTACTTGGCCAAGGTGCCGTCTGCCTCGAGCGCCAGCGCGCAGTTCAGCGCCGTCTGGCCGCCCATGGTGGGCAAAAGGGCGTCTGGACGCTCTTTCTCGATGATCTTGGCGACGATCTGCGGAGTGATCGGCTCGATATAGGTGGCGTCGGCCACGTCCGGATCGGTCATGATCGTGGCCGGATTGGAATTGACCAGCACGATCCGGTAGCCCTCAGCGCGGAGGGCTTTACAGGCTTGAACCCCTGAATAGTCGAACTCACAGGCCTGCCCGATGACGATGGGGCCAGCGCCGATAATGAGAATGGTCTTCAGGTCCGTACGTTTAGGCATCACATCATCCAAGCGCGTTCGGGGCCTGCGCACAGAGGTGCGGCCCGGAATCGATAAACATGTAGGTTAAGGGCTTCGTTTAGAGGCCCGAGGGGCAGGGGGCAAGGGCGCTCTCGGCCTTTGCGTGAAATTGATGAGAGGTTGGCAATAATAGAATGTTTTTCATATTTCACATTTTTTGATAGATTCCCTTCTTTAGCCCTCTCCCTGTGGGAGAGGGTTGGGTGAGGGCCTTGTTTTGAAATCCTCCGGCCATGGCGGGTGTCTAATCTTTGGGTGATCAGATCTTGGTCCGGTTCGCCACCGCAGCCCCCTCACCCAACCCTCTCCCCCGAGGGGGCGAGGGCTTTATTATTGTTTTGGAGAGGTGATGCGAAACACCGTCCTGACCGAGCGCGCCAAAAGGCTGCGGACCGAGGCCACCCGCGTCGAGGGGCTTTTGTGGGGAAAACTGCGAAACCGCCAGCTTGGGGGCTGGAAGTGGCGTCGTCAGGTGGCCATCGGGCGGTACATCGCTGATTTCGCCTGCGTCGAAGCCCTTTTGATCATCGAGTTGGATGGAGGCCAGCATTCCGACGCCGCAGTCTATGATGAACGCCGCTCAGAAGGCTTGGCGCAGTTGGGTTGGCGCGTGATGCGCTTTTGGAACCATGAGGTTCTGGCGGACATTGGGGCCGTTTGTGATCAGATCTATGCCGCGTGCGGCACCGAGGCCCCCTCACCCAACCCTCTCCCCCGAGGGGGAGAGGGCTAGTACAGAGAAGCCCTCTCCCTGTGGGAGAGGGTTGGGTGAGGGCCTTGTTTCGGGGGCTAGGCCTAAGCCTTCGCGTCCATCAAATCGGCGAACCGTTGGAAGATGTAGAGGGAATCTGTTGGTCCCGGGGAGGCTTCGGGGTGGTGCTGGACGCTGAAGACGGGCTTGCCCGAGAGGGCGATACCCGCATTGGTGCCGTCGAACAGCGAGACATGGGTCTCTTCGACGCCTGCGGGCAGGCTGTCGCGGTCCACCGTAAAGCCGTGGTTCATCGAGACGATCTCGACCTTGCCGGTAGTCAGGTCCTTGACCGGGTGGTTGGCCCCGTGGTGGCCCTGATCCATCTTTGTGGTCTGGGCACCCAGCGC
>CALFYB010000274.1 GCA_937952995.1 uncultured Caulobacteraceae bacterium | reverse complement strand
CGCCAATAGCACGGCGGCCAAGCCGGCTACCGCTTGACCCTTGGGCCCAAAACTCCGTGTCTGCGTCATTGGAACGTCCATCCCGATATTGAATTCAAAGCTCTAGGTGACACGGGACAGGCCGGAGCCCGTCCCGCTTCGCGCAGACTAACCCAGCCCTAGTTCGCCGCAGCGCTTGGCTTGGCAAAGTTGCGCGATATCAAGGCCGAGACGACCAGCAGTCCGATGAAGATCAAGAAGGCTGGCCGGTAATGCATGGCCGTCGCGATGGGCGCTCCAAAGCCTTGAAGGCTCAAGACCAACGGGCTCATCAATCCCATCACTTGTGGCAAGGCGCGGGGTCCAAATCGCGAGGCAATAAGACCCGGCCAAACGGGAAGCACGCCGCCTGCCGAACCGCCGATCAAGGCGCTCGCCACAAACAAGATATTGTAGGTCGGCACGGTCGACAGCAGGATCAGCGCGGTTAGGTTCAGGCCAATCGCGATCCAGAAGGTGTTTCTCAATCCCATCCGGTCGGTAAAGGTGGCGAACCCGATCTTCCCGATGATCGCAAAAATACCCATACAGACTGTCATCTGGCTGGCCTGCAGTGCCGTAACCCCAAAGGTACGGGCATAGGGCACGATGGTGGCCACCAAGGCCAAATAGACCAGCACCGTCAGAAGATAGCTCGACGCAATGGACCAGAAGTCCCGGCGTTTGACGATCTCCATATTGGACATCAGCGCTTCTGCTGGGGCTTGAGGCTGATCTTCAGCCTGATCTGCTCCATAGGGCGTCATGCCCTTCTTTTCTGGACGATCAACCACCAGCAAAGCGATCGGAACAACCGCGATGAGCATCAGCACGGCAAAGGCCCGGTAGGCCCCTTCCCAGCCGCCACTTTCAATGATGCGCGCGGCGAATGGCGGGATCAAAAGCTGGCCAAAGGATGTGCCTAAGGTGGCGATCGTTAGGGCGCGTCCACGGTTTGTAGCGAACCAGTTGGACACGATGGCTGACGCTCCCAATGGCGCGACAATGATCGAGCCAAAGGCGACGATGAGGGCGTAGGCCAAATAGAACTGCCAAATGGATTGAACCATCGACAGGGCAAAGAACCCGCCGGACAGCAGGATCAACCCGCCGACCATAACGTTGCGGATCGGGAAACGCGCCATGACCCGGCCTGCGGCCATGCCCAGAACACCAGTCCCCACATTCAGCAGGGTAAAGCCAAGCACGACCTGCGTTGGTGAGACCCCGAAGGCCTTCGACAACGGATTAACGAATATGGTGAACGAATAGGTGACCGTCCCATAGACGATGCCGAAGCAAAGGAAGGCTGCGAACACGATAGCCCAAGCATAGGTTGAACCGCTTTTCAGCGACCCCGATTTTGCTGCGTCCATTTTTCACTCCCTGTCGCCGTCATGATGCGGCGTAATCGTTTTGCGTGAACCCGGTCACATCCCCAAGGGACATGACCGGCTCACCTTGCGCGCCCTGGCTAAGACCCAAGGGCGTTATTTCAGCGTGTAGCGCGCCATCCCTGGGGGCGTGACCTGCGACACGATGATCGCGCCATTGGCCACGGCGATGCCTTCGGCACCGGTCGTTCCGCGCAATGGGAACCAAGGTGTTGGATTGCCCAATGGATCAGGAATGAAGGCCGTCACGATACCGGTCTTGGCACTGCCGACATGAACGCCGCGGATATAGGCGTTTTGCTGACGGACGCCCGATTGTGAGTCGGCCGAATAGAGGATGTCGTTCTTGTCGATGAACAGACCGCTGGGCTTGCCGAACTGTTTCCAGCTATCGAGGAGGTTACCCTCCTGATCATAGATTTGGATCCGGTTGTTACCCCGGTCGGCGACAAAAAGCCGGCCTTGAGAGTCGAGCGCCAGAGCATGTGGGCAATTGAGCTGTCCCGGCTCTGAACCGGTCGAGCCCCAAGCCTTGATGAACTTGCCGGTCTTGTCGAACTTCATGATCCGGTTGTTCGAGGGTGCGCTATCATGGCCGTCAGCAACAAAAATATCGCCGTTGGGGGCTGTAATCACCGCTGAAGGCTGGCTGAAATGCGCGCCGTCCGTACCATAGACACCCGGCACACCCAGACGCATCAGCACCTTGCCGGTTGGGCTGAACTTGATCACCTGAGCGCCGTTAGGCGCTGCGCCCGGAATGATCTTAGCCGATTGGTTACCCTGCTGATGGGTGTTGGTCCGCAGGTCTGCAATCCAGATGTTGCCGTCCCGGTCGACATGGAGACCATGAGGATAGACGATCATGTTGGAGCCGAACCGCGCGGAGATCTTACCCGTCGCGTCAAACTTCAGGATCGGTGTGGCATCCGAGCCAATGCAATAGTCTTGCGTGCCACAGCGGTGGGTCAACCAAACGGACTTACCGTCCTTGTCGATATCAATGCCACTTGCGCCGCCCAATACGAGATCCTTAGGGATCTTGTAGAAAGTTTCGTCGCGCGCGTAAGGGTTATTGAGCGCCTTGTCCGCGTCCGTGCGCGCTGAGACATTATAGTCTGCAGGGGGTTGGGCGGGTGCCGCCTGGCCTGCTGCATTTTGCGCAAGCGCGGCCGCGCCGATCAGCGTCAAGCTTACGCCTGACAGCAAGGCCAAAGCCTTGAAACCGAGTTTGTTCATTATGTTTCTCCCCAAGTCTTAAATGAGCAATGGCCGATGGCCACCGCCTCTATTTTGGTTCGCCGCTCGCAGCAGCTGCGTTTGGCGCGCGGGGTGGCAAACGATTGCCGTCCTCATCGACCCCAATATTTGGTGCAGGCCCCTCACCCGAAATTTGCAGAACAACCGGACCATCCTTGGCCCCATCCCAGTGAACCGTGTTGGGCTCGTCGCGAACTAGCGTGCCAGCAGGAAGGGGGTAGGTTTTGTTTGGGTCATAATGTGTGCTGGAGCTGACCCACCAGGTGCCCGAAATCACCGTGATATAACGGAGCTTTTCGTGAAAATGCGGGCGGCTATAGGCCCCCGGCCACCATTTCATGAGCACGATATAAGGTCCCGGCTTATTGGCATCGCCCAAGATCTTATATTGCTGCAACTTGCCCACAGTGCCCGTCCAAGGAATGTCTGCCTCAAGGACAAACGGGATATTGGCTGGATTCGGCTTTAGCGCCGGATCGGCGAAGGGAGCCGCCCGTTGCGTTGGGACTGGCTGTTGCGCTGGGGCTGCCTGTTGCGCAAGGGCTGGAAGTGCGACCAGCGCCGGCGCAATCGCCAAACCCGCAAGCATCAGAATTTTGGTAAGGCGCATTTGCTTATTCCCAATCAACAGTGTTGAGCCGATTAGCGGCAACATAGGGTCCGTTGCCAAGAGGGGCGGTCGGGTTGGATCGGACCCACGCTCACTAGATGAGAGGTATGGTTTAAGGACTGTTTGAAGTTTCGGTTGCGATCCTGCCATAAAAACGCACTGCCTATCGGATCCGAAAATTCAGGACAAAAATGCCGAAATCCTCACCCCAAAATGAAATCCGGGTTGCAATTATCGGCTCTGGAAACATTGGCACTGATCTGATGATCAAGATCATGCGCAATTCTAAAGTCCTGAAAATGGCGGCTTTTGTTGGGATTGACCCTGAAAGTGACGGCCTTCTGCGCGCCTCAAAACTCGGTGTTGCGACGACCCATGAGGGGATTGATGGCCTCGTCGCCATGGCGGAGTGGCCCGATATCGGCATCGTGTTCGATGCAACGAGCGCCGGTGCCCACAAGAAAAACAGCGAAATTTGCCTTGCCGCAGGAAAGGTCATTGTCGACCTGACCCCAGCCGCCATTGGCCCCTATGTCATTCCTGTGGTGAACGGCGATGACCATCTCGACGCGAAAAACGTCAATATGGTGACCTGCGGCGGGCAAGCGACCATTCCGATCGTCGCTGCGGTTAGCCAAGTGGCCAAAGTTCACTACGGTGAAATCGTCGCCTCTATTGCCTCTAAATCAGCGGGTCCCGGAACGCGGGCCAATATTGACGAGTTCACTGAAACCACCTCACGCGGCATCGAAACGGTGGGCGGCGCAGAGCGCGGCAAGGCGATCATCGTGCTTAATCCTGCCGAACCGCCAATGATCATGCGCGACACGGTCTTTACCCTGTCCTCGGGTGCGACAGAGGATGAGATCCGGACCTCAATCCACACCATGATCGAGAAGGTCCGTAGCTATGTGCCGGGCTATCGCTTGAAGCAGGAAATCCAGTTCGAGCGGTTTGGCCCCAATAGTCCGGTCAAAATTCCCGGCTTTGGGGAGTTTGAAGGCATTAAGACCACGGTCTTCCTCGAGGTCGAGGGCGCGGCACACTACCTACCAGCCTATGCTGGAAATCTCGACATCATGACCTCAGCGGCCCTGAAGACGGCTGAGCGTATAGCGATGCGCAAGCTCGACACTGTGGCGGCTTGATCATGTTTAATCCCGAAACCGACCGCCTCTATATCCAAGACGTCACCCTTCGCGATGGCATGCACGCCATCCGCCACGCCTACTCGATTGAGGATGTGATCAAGATCGCTCGCGCGTTGGATGAGGCGGGCGTTGACGCCATCGAGGTGGCGCATGGCGATGGATTGAGCGGCTCATCTTTTAACTACGGCTTCGGTGCCCATACCGATTGGGAATGGATCGAGGCGGTTGGCAAGACGGTCAAATCGGCGCGTCTGACCACGCTGCTCCTGCCTGGGATCGGCACCATCGAGGACTTGCACCGCGCCCATGACCTTGGCGTCACCTCAGTACGGGTCGCGACCCATTGTACTGAAGCCGATATTGCCAAGCAGCATATTGGCTTTGCGCGCAAACTCGGCATGGACGTCTCCGGCTTCTTGATGATGAGCCACATGTCCGAGCCTGCGCCTTTGGCTGAGCAGGCCAAGCTGATGGAAGACTATGGGGCCCACTGCGTCTACGTGACCGACAGCGGCGGGGCCTTGGACATGGACGGCTACCGAGCCCGTCTTGAGGCCTATGATGCCGTGTTGCGGCCAGAGACTGAACGCGGCATCCATGCCCACCACAATCTATCGCTAGGCGTCGCCAACTCGCTGGTCGGGGCGCAATATGGCGCTGTGCGTATCGATGCCTCCTTGGCCGGGATGGGCGCAGGCGCAGGCAATGCCCCGCTGGAAGTCTTCATCGCTGCAGCCAGCCGCAAGGGCTGGAACCATGGCTGCGACCTCTACAAGCTGATGGATGCCGCCGAAGATCTGGTGCGGCCGTTGCAGGATCGTCCGGTCCGCGTTGACCGCGAGACCCTTAGCCTCGGCTATGCGGGGGTCTATTCCTCGTTCTTGCGCCACGCAGAGCGGGCCAGCCAAGAATATGGCGTCGATACCCGCAAGATCTTGGTCGAGCTGGGTCGTCGGCGTATGGTGGGCGGGCAGGAAGATATGATCGTCGACGTGGCCCTTGACCTCGCAAACGCCGCAAAATCCGCCTAACATTTGTCAAGATGAGCCTCTAGGGTGGGTCCAAATGTGCCCATGCTCTTGGCTTGTGAGGTCGCTATGAAATTCACGTCCCTTCGCTTCGCGGCCCCCGTAATCGGCGCGCTCGCCCTTGCAACCCTCTGTGGTCAAACGGCGCTGGCGCAAGAAAGCGAATTGCCAGAGGGGCCCGGCAAGGCGCTCTTGATTGAGGCCTGTACACAGTGCCACGCGGAAGGCTTGATCACCGCCCAGACGCGCACCTCCGAAGAATGGGCCGATATCATCAGCCGGATGGTCGGCTTCGGCGCGACGATTGGCGAGAAACAACAGGCCGAAATCCTCACCTACCTGAAGACCAACCTAAACAAGGCTGGGGCCGCGACGGCTCAAGCGCAAGCGGCTGCGCCAAATAAAACGGCTCAAACCAAGCGCTAAAACCCGCTATCGGAGCCATCGGGTTCCAGGGCGCTAATCTGGCGCAAATCTCCGACCGTGCGGCCATCGGCATCAAAGGTGACCATGTCGGCATAGTGAAAACCCGGCCGAATGGCGTCAGCACTATAGGTGCGTAAATCGTGGACGATCGCACCGAGGGCCGGGTCTCGGGCTTGGAAGGATAGAAAGAACCGCACATCGCTTGCGGCCAGCCCCTCGTCGGTAAAATCCTTCAACGGACTTTGGTCATCAATGGGGTGGATCAAGGTCATATTGATCGCAAAGACCGGATTGTGAGACCGCAAAAGACCAAGCTCATGAACGCGCCTAAAGACCCGTCCCTCGTGGGTCACTTCGCGGATCAGGACCGACAGGCGCAGATTGGCATCACTCAAAATATTGGTCCGACCATTGCCGATCCTGATCATTAAGGACCGACAGCCATTATAGGGCGTGACGACGATATTTTCGGCATAGATGACCTTAGCCCTAGGCTTTGAAAACCGAACAAAGACCAAACCCGTCAAGACGGCGGTGAAGACGACCCCCACCAAAATCTCAAAGGTCGCGATCTGATGGCCATAGGTCGTGGCCGGATGCATGTCGCCATAGCCGACCGTTGCCAAGGTCTCGATGCTGAAGAAAAACAGGTCCTCAATATGACCTGGCCTGACATTGGCAATGGTCCCCGGTGACAACCCATAGAGCAGGGCAAAGACAAGCCCGGTTAGGAGGTAGGCGCAGGCCATAAGGCCCAGAAAGGCCGGCCAACTCACTGTCAGGGCCGCATGATAGGGGTCTTCGCTATCAAAACGCGATGCGCCAATCGTGTGCATCTCAAAAGGCTCGGACCCTCTGCGATGGGGATCGGTGACGATACGCTGTGTTTTTACGTCTCGCGCCATGAGCCCCCCTCTATCCAGTCGCCGAAGTTAGATTTCATTCTAACTGTCCAAACAGGTGGATCGTAACGAAAATCGTACCCCTGACGTAGCGTAGGGCCTCGCCAAGTTCGAACCTGCCGTTATGATCATCATCAAAGCTAAAATCTGGGTGGAGCACTCACATGCATTTTGAATTGGCCGAAGAGCATCGGATGCTTCAGGACCTGGTGCAAAAGTTCGTCAGGGACGAGCTTATACCGCTTGAAGGGGCCGTTCTGGCCCGTGAAGCCTCTGGCCAAGATGCGGCCTTGACCCCTGCGGAACGCGTGCGGCTCGACAAGATCTCTAAAGATCTCGGCCTTTGGAGCCTTGATGCGCCCGAAAGCGAAGGCGGCATGGGCATGCCCTATGTGGCGCTGGTCGGCGTCAATGAGGCTTTGGGCAGCACCATCGCGACCTACACCCTGCCGCCAGACTCGCCGAACCTTCAGATGCTGGCCGCGACCGTCAATGATCAGCAGCGCGAGGCCTATCTGGCACCTTACGCGCGCGGTGAAACCATCTCAGCAATCGGCATTTCTGAACCCGGCGCGGGCGCAGACCCGGCAGGCATGAAGACCAAAGCCGTGCGTGACGGCGATGACTGGATCATCAATGGCCGCAAGATCTGGATCACCCGCGCCGCAGAGGCCGACTTCACTATTTTGATGGCCACCACCAATACCGAAGGCAATGCCAAGGCGGGCATGACCGCCTTTCTGGTCGACCGCGATAATCCGGGCTTCAAGGTTGTCCGCCGCATCCCCATGCTGGCCGGTGAAGTGACCTATGAGGTGCTGCTCGAAGATTGCCGCGTCCCGGGCTGGAAGCTACTTGGCGCTGAAGGCCAAGGCTTTGGCCCCATGCAGATCCGCCTCGGCACCCGCCGCATGGAAATGGCCGCATGGTGCATCGGCGCGGCCCAACGCGCGCTCGATATGATGCGCGACTATGCGCCCCAGCGCCGCACCTTCGGTAGCCGTCTTTCTGAGCGCCAATCGATCCAGTGGTGGGTTGCTGATGGTGCCACCAAGATCCATGCCTGCCGCCTGATGGCCTATCACTGCGCTTGGAAACTGGATCAGGGCATGGATGTGCGCACCGAAATCTCGATGCTCAAGGTCTATGCCACCGAAATGGCGCAAGGCGTTATCGACAACGCCATGCAGTGTTTTGGGGCCATGGGCATGACCAAGGAAATGCCGCTGCACATGCTGGCCGGACGCGTCCGCAACATGCGCATCTATGACGGTCCCTCCGAAGTTCACCGCATGGTCGTGGCCCGCAATCTGATGGATACGCGCCCATGAGCCACGCCACCGGCATCTTGGCCTTTGGGGCTTATATTCCTCAGCGCCGCCTGCAACGCTCAGCGGTCTATGCCGCCAATGCCTGGTTTGCTCCGGGCTTAAAGGGCCAAAGCAAGGGCGAGCGGGCCATCGCCTGCTGGGACGAGGACACCGTGACCATGGCTGTCGAAGCCTCTCGCGACTGTCTGACCGGTCTGGAACGGAGCGCCATTTCAGGAATAACCTTGGCCTCCACCACCCTGCCCTATGCGGATCGTCTCAATTCAGGCCTCGTTAAAGAGGCCCTGTGCCTTGAAAACACCCTGACCGCCAACGACCAGACCGGCAGCCTGCGCGCAGGCACCTCGGCGCTCATCCAAGCCCTCAATGGGACGACGACGCAGCTGGTGGTCGCCGCTGACCTTCGCAAAGCCCGGCCCGCCTCAGAAGGCGAACTGGTCCAAGGCGATGCCGCCGCCGCGATCCTTGTGGGCCGGGCCGGTCAAGGGCTCGGCGAAATCGCAGCGACCTTCCTCGGGTCTCACAGCATCACCATCGATTTTGTCGATCATTTCCGCTCCACCAGCGCCGACTTCGACTATGGCTGGGAAAGCCGCTGGATCAGGGACGAGGGTCACACCAAAATCCTCGGCGGAGCCTTGAAAGAGGCGCTGACCAAGCTCGGCGTCACCGGCGCCGATATCGACCATGCCGTCATCCCCATCGCCGTGCGCGGCGTGCCCGAAAGCCTCGCCAAATCCTGCGGCATCAAGCCCGAAGCGGTGCGCGACAGTCTCTCAGCCGTCGTGGGTGATAGTGGCGCGGCCCATCCCCTCCTGATGCTGGCGGCAGCGTTGCAAGCGGCCAAGCCCGGTGAGAAGATCTTGCTCGCAGGCTTTGGCCAAGGTGCCGATGTGCTCCTGTTCCAAGCCACGGACGCCGTGGGCCGTGCACCCGAACAGCTCGGCGTGGCAGGCCATCTGGCCCGCGCCCGCAAAGATACCAACTATACCCGCTTCCTATTCCATCGCGGCCTGCTGGACATGGAAAAGGGCATGCGCGCCGAAATGGACGAAAAGCAGCCCGGAACCTCGCTCTATCGCCATCGCAAGGCGGTGATGGGACTGGTCGGCGGGCGCTGCACCAAGACCGGCACGGTCCAGTTCCCCAAGACCGAGATTGGCGTCAATGCCAATGACCGCTCGCAAGGCACCCAAGAGGACTATCCTCTGGCCGACAAGATCGCCAAGATCGTCACCTATACGGCTGACAGCCTCAGCTTCTCGCCCGATCCACCGGTCTATTATGGCGCCATCGACTTTGAAGGCGGTGGCCGTCTGGTGGCCGAATTTGCCGACTGCAGCGCCGAAGATGTCGAGGTTGGCCGCGAAATGCGCATGGTCTTCCGCATCAAGGCCATGGACCATGCACGAGACTTCACAAAATACTTCTGGAAAGCCGTTCCAGTCCAAAAGGGAGACGCCTGATGGCTAAGGGTATCAGAGATAAGGTTGCGATCCTGGGTATGGGCTGCGCCAAGTTTGGCGAGCGCTGGGACATGGATGCCGATCAGTTGATGGTCGAAGCCTTTAACGAGGCGGTCGGCGATGCTGGCATTGACGTGTCGCAGCTGGACGCCGCTTGGCTGGCCGTCGCCTTTGACGCGGTCAATATCGGCCCGTCAGGCATTCCCCTGTCGATGGCCCTGCGCCTGCCCAATATCGGGGTGACCAAGGTCGA
>CALFYB010000273.1 GCA_937952995.1 uncultured Caulobacteraceae bacterium | reverse complement strand
CGAGCGTGGCCATAAGGATGGCCAGCGGCCGTGTCGGGATCAGCTCCAAAGCGGGCAGCCCCAACAGATAGAGGATGTGGGCCAACCCTGCCGATATGAGCAACGAACGCTCACGACGCATATGCAGGCTGACATGCAACAGCCCACCGCAGGCCTGAATCATCGCAAAGGCCTTGCCGATGTCACCGCCGGTTCGCCAAAGATAAAGACTGGTCGAGGCGTAGAGGGCCGTGTTCAAAAAGACGACAATGCAGCAGATTGCGCGATAGGTCCGCGACCGACGGTCAGTCGGGGCGCGTCGAAAGGGCATGAGGACCAAGTGGTCCAGTCCTTGGCCCAAACAGACCGCCACGAACCAATAGACGGGCCACCAGGACGGCGAAACAATGGCTGCAGTAAGGGCAAGAAAAGCCGCTAGCGCCAAGCGCACCGCAATCGTTTGGGCGCGCTCCTGTGCAACCAAGGCATAGCCCGTCCGTTCGTCCATGAGCAAGCGCATCCTTAAGGGGCGAAATATAATTCACCTCCTTACAGCCATCGTGGACGGGATAAAATACTATTATTGGTAAGCGTTCATATGAAAACAGGCGGGCCTTGTGGGGCCCGCCTGCTGTCATGTCTTAAGTTTTGAAGTCGGTTTAGGCGCCGGCGTCTTCAGCTGGCACTTCACGCTTGGTCAGGTCCTCACCGGTTTCCTGATCAACGACCTTCATGGACAGCTTGACCTTACCGCGATCGTCGAAGCCCATGAGCTTGACCTTCACGATTTGGCCTTCGGTGACCACGTCCGAGGTCTTGGCGACCTTGTTCTGCGACAGTTGGCTGATGTGAACCAGACCGTCCTTGGCACCGAAGAAGTTCACGAAAGCGCCGAAATCGACGACCTTCACGACCTTACCGTCATAGATCGCGCCCAGCTCAGGCTCGGAAGCGATCGACTTGATCCAGTCGATGGCGGCCTTGATCTTGGAGCCGTCCGAAGCCGAAACCTTGACCGTGCCATCATCTTGGATGTCGATCTTAGCGCCGGTCTTTTCGACGATCTCGCGGATCACCTTGCCGCCCGAACCGATGACTTCACGGATCTTGTCGGTGGGGATGTTGATGGTCTCGATCTTGGGGGCATATTCGCCGATCTCAGAACGGGCACCGTCAATGGCCTTGGCCATCTCGCCGAGGATGTGAAGACGACCACCCTTGGCTTGGTTAAGGGCCTTATCCATGATCTCTTCGGTGATGCCGGGGATCTTGATGTCCATCTGCAGGCTGGTGATGCCATCAGCGGTACCGGCAACCTTGAAGTCCATATCGCCGAGGTGATCTTCGTCACCCAAGATGTCCGACAGAACCACATAGCCATCGGGCTCGAGGATCAGACCCATGGCGATACCCGACACAGGCTTAATCATCGGCACGCCCGCATCCATCAGCGCCAAGGAGGAGCCGCAGACCGTGGCCATCGAGGACGAGCCGTTCGACTCGGTGATCTCGGAGACCAGACGGATGGTGTAGGGGAAGTCCGACTTGGCAGGGAGCATGGGACGCAGAGCGCGCCAAGCCAGCTTGCCGTGGCCGATTTCGCGGCGGCCGGGCGAACCCATGCGGCCGGTCTCACCGACCGAATAGGGAGGGAAGTTATAGTGCAGCAGGAAGTTTTCCTTGTAGGTGCCTTCCAGCGCGTCGATGAACTGTTCGTCATCGCCGGTTCCGAGGGTCGCAACCACAAGGGCTTGGGTCTCGCCGCGTGTGAACAGGGCCGAACCGTGGGCGCGGGGCAAGATGCCCACTTCACCGATGATCGGACGGACCTTGTCGAGCGCACGGCCATCAATGCGCACCTTGGTTTCCAAAACGTCGCGACGCAGGACCGAGGCTTCACATTCCTTGAAGGCGGAGCCGAACTTGCTGCTGTCATAGCCGTCTGGATTGGCGTCCGACTTGATCAGCGCCGAAGCGGCGATCTTCTTGGCGGCGTCCAGAGCCGCATGGCGGTCCTGCTTGCCGGTCAGCTTGTAGGCGGCCTTCAGATCTTCGCCGACGAGGGCCTTGATCTTGTTTTCCAAAGGCGACAGGTCTTCAGCTTGGAAGTCCCAAGGCTCTTTTGCAGCGTGCTCAGCCAGTTCGATGATCGCGTCGATCACGGGCTGGAAGCCGCGCTGAGCGAACATGACGCCGCCCAGAACGATATCTTCTGGCAGTTCCTTAATTTCGGATTCAACCATCATCACGGCGTCGTTGGTGCCAGCGACAACCAGATCCATACGGTTTTCGGCCGTCATCTGATCAAGGGTTGGGTTCAGGACGTACTCGCCATTGATATAGGCGACGCGTGCTGCACCGATGGGGCCCATGAAGGGAACGCCCGAAATGGTCAGGGCAGCCGAAGCCGCAACCATGGCCAAGATGTCAGGATCGTTCTCAAGGTCGTGCGCCAGAACGGTGATGACCACTTGGGTCTCGTTCTTGAAGCCCTTGACGAACAGCGGACGGATCGGACGGTCGATCAGGCGCGAGACCAGGGTCTCCTTTTCGGAGGGACGGCCCTCGCGCTTGAAGAAGCCACCGGGGATCTTACCGGCAGCAAAGGTCTTTTCCTGATAATTCACGGTCAGCGGGAAGAAGTCGATCCCGGGCTTTGGCGAGCGGGCAGCGACGACGGTCGCCAGAACCACGGTCTCGCCGTAGGTGGCCAGAACAGCGCCGTCAGCTTGACGCGCGATACGGCCGGTCTCCAGGGTCAGCGTGCGGCCGGCCCAGTCGATGGATTTGCGTTTGATGTCGAACATGTTTGTCTTTCGGTCTCCCCCAAGGCCCATTCCTTACAGGGGATGCGGGACGAGCCGGGAGCGACCATTCGCTAACCCGGCATTGTCGTCCTTGGTCTAGACTTCCTCCCGCCCCCTATCGGACTCATGCCATTGGGGCGGGGAGGAAGGTGGTCTTGGCTGTGCCTTAGCGGCGCAGGCCCAGGGTCTGGATCAGAGCGGCATAGCGGCCATGATCTGTGTCCTTCAGGTGGTCCAGGAGACGACGGCGTTGCGAAACCATCTTCAGAAGGCCGCGACGCGAGTGGTTGTCCTTTTTGTGGGTCTTGAAGTGCTCGGTCAGATTGGCAATCCGTTCTGACAGGATCGCCACCTGCACTTCGGCCGAGCCGGTGTCGCCTTCAGAGCGAGCATGGGCTTGGATGACTTCTGCTTTACGTTCAATCGTGATCGACATCGGTGTCTCCTTGTTCAAGATGAAATACCCGCGTCGGACTAAGCTGTCCGGCGCGCATCTCACAAAGGCTGATCGCTAGGCCATCCAGCTTTGCCAAAACGGTTCGAGACGCATCTTGCCCCCCAATGGTGCGGGGAACGCGAGACGCACGAAGCGTTTCGACCTGTCTGGGAAGCAGAATGATCGGGCGCCCTTGCTTGAGCCGGAATGCCTCTTCCTCAGTTATGGCCAGCGCCGGGATGTCGTCCAGCGCGGTCTCAACGGGAAGCAAAGCCTCCGAAGCGGCGCTCTTATGCACCAACTCTTCCAGAAATTCTAGTGTAATTGCACGCTCTTGCCCGAAGGCCCCCACCCGCAGGCGGCGCAGATCACTGACGTGACCGCAGGCCCCCAGCATGGCAGCAAGGTCACGGGCCACCGAGCGCACATAGGTCCCCTTGCCGCAGCGAATATCAATCACCGCATGGTCGGGGTCGGGGATCTCTACGAGATCGGCCTCATAGATGGTAACGCGGCGGGCGGCGAGCTCGAACTCGACCCCCTCACGGGCCAGATCATAGGCCCGCTCACCATCGACCTTGATGGCCGAAAAGTTGGGCGGGACCTGATCGATTTCACCGACAAAGCTCTTTAGGGCCTCGGCAATGTCCGCAGGGTCTGGCCGCACATCCGACGTCGCCGTAACCTCGCCTTCGCGGTCAAAGCTGGCGGTTGATGTGCCCCAGGCGACGGTAAACCGGTAGGTCTTATCGGCCTCCATCAGATAGGGCACGGTCTTGGTCGCCTCGCCCAGAGCAATCGGCAAGATGCCCGTGGCCAAGGGGTCGAGTGTTCCGGCATGACCGGCCTTTTGGGCATTGAACAGCCGCCGCACCCGGCTGACCGCCGTGGTCGAGCCCATATCATGCGGCTTGTCGAGGACAATCCAGCCCGAGACCGCTAAGCCCTTCTTACGCCGGGCCATGGCCGTCTTCTTCATCCTCATCCGGCGCGGCGATATCGGCACGGACGCGGGGATCGTCGAACAGTTTTTCTATATGTTCAGCGGTGGCGAAGCTCTGGTCGTGGATGAACCGCAGATCGGGCGTAAACTTCATGTCGATCATTCGGCCCAGCAGGCCGCGGATATATTTCGACACGGCATTGAGCGACTTGATGATGGCCTTGGCATTCTCGCCGCGCAGGGGCTGCACAAAGCACATCGCATGGCGCAGGTCCGGGGTCATACGCACCTCGGTCACGGTGACGATCACCCCCGCGAGGGTCGGATCGAGAAAGGTTTCTTCGCGCAGGATCTCGACCAGCGCATGGCGGACAAGCTCGCCCGCGCGCAACTGGCGCTGGCTGGGACCCGAAGGCCCGGACGGGCGCGAAGCCTTAGCAGGACGTTTCATAGCACTCTCCTAGCCTCACCGGCGGATCGGACGCCGCGGAAGGGACGGACAAAAGGACGTGGCTTTTAGCGCCGCTCGGGCGGAAAGTCGAGGGAGGGGGCGCAAGGGTCGGGGTTCGCCGTCTAGGGCCGCATTCTGATCACCCGAGGAACAGACGAATATCGCCTGACCCAAGCGCGGGTGTCCTCGCAAATCCACCCCAGCATCCGCAATATGGCCGCGTAGTCCGCTGTGAGGTTGCGGCCGATCAATGGTTCTTGGTGAAAGATGCGGTTCCTAAGGTCTTGTATGGTCCGGCCAGCTTGAGACACGTCCGCGATGGTGTCCTTCGCCGTCAGATGGGGAAAGGCTTCGCGGGCGCTCCGGCTCCACAAGGGGGTGTTGTAGTCCCGCGCGAGAAGCGCGATCCAGAATCCTAAGGACAAGGACGCAACGATCTGAGCGGTTGAGGGATCAGCGCCATATTTGCGTCTGTGGCGCCGCTCGGCCTTTTGGACGTCATCGACAAGGGAGCGCCTCATCAGTCCAATACAGTCGGGTGCCTGCCACCAGTCCGGCCCATACAGCCTCACAAGCGCTTGATGAATAACGTTTCTTAACGCCACCTCGACCGCTTGAAGTGGAAAATGAAAACTTTGTCCTACGGCGACGTTCCAAAGATAGAGTCGGTGCGATCGATCATCATCGAAGCCGCCGGCGATTTGATAGGTTCGCCATCGATCTGGCGTGACGGTCCGATCGAAGGCCAGCCTAAGGGCTGGGGTTAAAGGGTCGGGGGTTTGATCTTGACGAATGGGCATTCCGACGTCATTTCAAAGGTGCGCGCCGGACCCTGCGGGGTGCGGACCAGACAGAGCCCTCGGACAGCCGCAAGGCCCTCCGGGGGTTTCGACCTTAAGTAGATCATGGATTTTGCGGCGGCGCTATTAGCGCGGACGGCCAATCTTCAACATCCCCGCATCCCCTTCAAAGCCCACCAGACGCCAGCTTCCGGCATCCTTGTGGAAGACCAATAGGCAGGGACCGTCCTTTTTGCGAGGGGCGCAGACCGTGGTCTCGTCTATGGGGCGTAGAAGGCTGGCAATCACCAGACGATCGGGCACGGGCTTGGTCGCAGAATAGCCCATTTGCTCGGCGACGGCCGCGAAAACATCCGGCTGCACGAGCTGATCAACCGCCAGATCGACGAGGGGCCGGGCTAAGATCGCGCCGAGGACCGCGAGGCTGTCTGTTCCGTGGGCCTTGGCGGCCTCTGCCACCAGTCGACCGCGCAGTTGGACCTTCAGGGCGGGCCGGTCAATATGGGCTTCAAATCCAGCCCGGTCATGATTGCGAACCGCCACCAGCAGGGCATGGACATCCCCGGCGGCGTCCAAGCGGCTCGTGGTGGCGCAGCCACTGAGCAGGGCAACGGCGATGAGGCTCAAGGTCCAGCGATAAAGGGTCATGGTTGGCCTCCGTTAAGATCAGTGAACCTTGTCGGTCGGGCGCAATTACGGTCAAGCCATCAGCGAGCCCAAGCCAAGCCCCAAAAAAGAACAGGCCACTGCACCCCATCGGGTCCAGTGGCCTGAAATCTATTCACCCAAAGCGACGACTAGAGCGAACGCTTGATGGTCTCGACCGTGAAGCACTCGATGACGTCCCCGGCCTTGATGTCTTGGAAGCCTGCGAAGGCCATGCCGCACTCTTGGCCGGCATTGACTTCGTTGACCTCGTCCTTGAAGCGCTTGAGCGTCTGCAAGGTACCCAGTTCCAGCACCACCACGTCGTTGCGGATGATCCGGACCTTGGCACCCTTGCGGACCACGCCTTCGGAGACGCGGCAACCGGCGATCTTGCCGACCTTCGAGATGTCGAAGGCTTGCAGGACGTCGGCATTGCCGAGGAAGGTTTCGCGCTGGATCGGCGACAACATGCCCGAGAGCACGTTTTTGATGTCGTCGAGCAGATCGTAGATGATCGCGTAATAACGGATCTCGACGCCTTCACGCTCGGCCAGATCGCGGGCCTGCTTGGAGGCACGGACGTTGAAGCCGAGGATCGGCGAACCGGAACCCTTGGCCAGCAGCACGTCGCTCTCGTTGATGGCACCAACGCCGGAGTGAATGATCCGGGCCCGCACCTCGTCGGTGGAGATCTTCTCCAGCGACCCGATGATGGCTTCGGCCGAACCTTGCACGTCCGCCTTGACGATCAGGGCAAGCTCTTTGAGCTTCTTGTCCTGCAGCTTGGCCATCATGTCGGCCAAGGTCGCGCCAGCGGCGGTCGGGGTCAGCATCTTATCGCGGCGCTTACGGTCACGATATTCGGTCAATTCACGGGCGCGAGCCTCATTTTCCACCACAGCGAAGGCTTCGCCGGGGCTCGGAGGCATATCAAGGCCGAGGATCTCGACAGGCACGGAGGGTTCAGCCACCAAGACCTGTTCGTCACGTTCGTTGATCAGAGCGCGTACGCGGCCCCAAGCGGCACCGGCCACGACAATATCGCCGCGCTTGAGCGAGCCACGCTTGACCAGAACCGTGGCCACAGGGCCGCGTCCCTTATCGAGCTTGCCTTCAATGACCACACCTTCAGCCGTCCGGTCCGGATTGGCCTTCAGGTCCATCATTTCAGCCTGGATCAGAATGGCTTCGATCAGCTTGTCCAGACCGGTCTTTTTGAGGGCAGAGACCTCAATGATCTGGGTGTCACCGCCGAGGCTTTCGACCACGATCTCATGTTGCAACAGCTCGTTGACGACGCGCGTGGCGTCGGAACCGGGCTTGTCCATCTTGTTGACGGCCACAATGATCGGTGCACCAGCAGCCTTGGCATGGTGAATGGCTTCGATGGTCTGAGGCATGACCCCGTCATCACCGGCAACAACCAGAACCACGATATCGGTGACATTGGCACCGCGTGCTCGCATGGCCGAGAAGGCCGCGTGACCGGGCGTGTCAAGGAAGGTAACGCGGTCGCCGCCAGGCAGACGGACCTGATAGGCCCCAATATGCTGGGTAATACCGCCATGCTCTCCGCCAGCCACATCGGCCGAACGCAAGGCATCCAACAGGCTGGTCTTGCCGTGGTCAACGTGACCCATGACCGCGACCACAGGAGGACGGGTGACGGTATCTTGATCCTGATCTTCAGCCGACAGGAAGCCGGTTTCAACGTCAGAGTCCGACACGCGGGTAACGTTGTGGCCAAATTCAGTGGCGATCAGTTCCGCCGTATCGGAATCGATCACGTCGTTGATCTTCAGCATCATGCCTTGGCGCATCATGAACTTGATCACGTCGACGGCGCGAGTGGCCATACGCTGTGACAGTTCCTGCACGGTGATGACGTCAGGGATGACAACGTCACGTGTGACCTTGATCTGATCCTGAGCACCGCCGCCCTTGCGCTTTTCACGCTCACGTTCACGGGCCCGGCGAACCGAGGCCAGCGAGCGCATGCGGTCGGCGGACTCTCCATCACCGGCGACGGCTTGGATGGTCAGCCGGCCTTCACGGCGCTGAGGGGCTCCCTTAACGCGGCTGACAGCCTTGGCGTTGCCGCCCGGCGCTGCGGCCTTGGCGCGCTTGATGCGATCCTCGTCCAGATCCTCTGGGCGACGGTCCTTGCCAGCACCCGGAGGGGCCGTACGCGCGGCGCGTTGCACATCTGGCGTAACCGGTGCCGAAGGTGGAGCTTGACGCCCCCCTGGACCCGGGCGAGCGCCTGGACCACCGGGACGCGGCGGAGCGGGACGCGGCGTAAGAGCCGAATAGCGAACGGTCTCACCAGCGCGAGCAGGCGGGGCTGGACGTTCAGAACTTGGACGCTGCCCATCACGCGGCGGGCGCGGACCGGTCGGAGCCGGACGCGGCGCATCGCTGCGATAGGTGGTGGTGGCCTGACGATCATCGCGGCGCGGCTCGCCCTGACGGGTCGGAGCGGCACGAAGTGGCTCAGGCGCACGATAGGGCGGGGGCTGAACCGCAACCGGCGCAGGGGGCGGAGCGGCAACAGGCGCTTGGGCTTTGGCCGGAGCTTGAGCTTGAGCTTGGGCCGGCGCTTGAGCTTGAGCCGGGGCCGGGGCTTCAGCCTTGACCGGCGCAGGCGCGGCCGTGTCCGGAGCAGTCGGCGGAGCCATCGCGGCTTGAAGCGCAGCCTCAGCGGCACGGGCCTCAGCGGCGGCGCGGCGCGTTGCCTCTTCCTCCGCACGGCGCGCATCTTCGAGCGCCTTGCGTTCGGCCACTTGGCGTTCTTGTTCAGCGCGCGCAGCTTCAACGACGCGCTGACGGGCGCGCATCTCTTCTGGCGACAGATTCAGATTGGTCTGAAGCGGCTGCTGAGGACGCGGGGGACGCGGTTCCTGCGGACGGGCTGCCTCAGGGGCTGGGCGGCGCTCGGCCTGAACCGGCGCAGGCGCAGGCCCGCCTGGCGCGCCATCAACACGGCGGCGCTTGGTCTCGACGACCACAGTCTTGGACCGGCCGTGGCTGAAGCTTTGCTTCACCGTGCCTGCACTGACCGCACCCGCACGGGGCTTCAGCGTCAGGGGAGCCCTGCCGCCGGGTTGGCCGTTGGATTGGCCGGCCGAACCGTCGGGACGGTCGTTTTCATTGTCGTTCGCGTCGTTCATCCGCTCGCTTTACTCACTTCCGGTCCCCGAACGGGCCCGGCCTTAGTCTTCAACCATTAGAAAATGAGCCGAGACGAATGGTTTCGTCCCCGCCCGCTCTCACGGCTCCTCGCGCCAACTCGTTGGGATGAGCGAGCGAAAGCCTGACAGCCGTTCGACATCCTGTGTCCAACGATCAGCGCCTCGCCCCGCAAGGAAGACGAGGTGTATCACATTTCCAAGGCCCAAGGCCAAACTCAATTCGTCTGCCGAGAAAATCCCGAGCAAACGCGGGGGTCGTGGCAGCCTGCGGGCGATCTGGAGCATCTTACGGCGACCGTCTTCGGCACCATCGGAGGCCTCTATCATCCAGGCCACCTTACCGGCGGCAATGGCGGCACCCGCCTTCTCGAAACCAAAGGTAAGGTCTCCCGCCCGCCGCGCAAGGCCGAGGCCGTCGAGAATCCGCCGAACCAGCAGTCGCTCCACCTGATCCGCCAGATCGGCGGGGGCCGTGAGCTTGGCCTTGGCGGCCCGGGAGAAGCTGCCCTTCTTGGCCGCCGTGGTCACCGCTTCGCGATTGGCGCTGACCCAAAGGCCGCGCCCGGGAAGCTTGCGTGCCAGATCTGGCGTCACGACGCTG
>CALFYB010000272.1 GCA_937952995.1 uncultured Caulobacteraceae bacterium | reverse complement strand
GTCGCCAGCAACAGGCCAGAGAGTTTGAATGGGTTTGTCATGGTCTCTTTATAACGCGTCTTGATGAACGGCACATGATCATTCAGAGCTTAAGCCTCAATCTGCAGGAAGTCTTGCCCATGCACCCCGCTTCGGCCTTTTTGGAAACCAACGAAGATGGCCTCAGAAGCTTGATTGCTGAGCGTGGCTTTGGGTTGATCATCGCCCAAGGCCCCAACGGACCGGTCTGTGCGCACGCGCCGGTCCTTTTGGAGCAGTCCATCTTAAGGTTTCATCTTTCCCGCGCCAATGGATTGAACGCTGCCTTGGCTCATGATCCGCGTGCCCTGTGTGTGGTTACGGGGCCAGACGCCTATGTCAGTCCTGACTGGTACGGCCTGAGTGATCAGGTTCCCACTTGGAACTATGTCTCGGCTGAAATATCCGGCACCGTCCGGACAATCTCGCCCGAACAGGCGGCCCTCATGCTGGATGATCTGTCCGCCCAGTTCGAGGAGCGGCTTGCGCCCAAGCCCGTTTGGACCCGCGCCAAGATGGATCCCGCTAAGTTCGACACCATGGTGCGCCAAGGGATCACTGCTTATGAGATGGACGTCACAAGCCTAACCGGCGTGAGCAAACTGTCGCAAAATAAGCCCCGCGAGGCGGTCGAGAGGGTTCAGATAGCCCTATCTCAGTCCCAGGATCCTCAGGCTAGAGCCGTGGGGCAGATTATGGCTCGGGCCCCTAAGCCACAATCCTAAGGGCTGGTTCGCGACGACAGATGTCCGACGAGCCCCAAACAGGGGCAAGACCAACCGCCTGATCTAAAACGGCCTCGTCCCGTCCAACGATCAGATAGCCGTTGTCGTTCAATGCACCGGCCAACTGCGACAAGACCTGCTTGCGCACTAGATCATCAAGGCCGCCCAAGACGTAGCGGCAGAAGATCACGTCAAACCGGCCGACAGTGCTGATCTCGGAAATCAGATTTACGCGGCTCCATTGGACCTTCTGCCGAATAGTCGCTGACAGATGCCAAGCCTCATCTTGACGTTCAAAATGGCGGACGAGATAGCGGATCGGCAGACCCTTTTGCACCTCCATCTGGGAAAAGATGCCAGCGGCTGCCCGCTCCAGACAGCGTTCTGAAAGGTCTGAACCGACGATTTCCACAGATCGGCCGGCGCGACCAGCCCTAGCCTCATCAATGGTCAGAGCCAGCGAATAGGCCTCTTCCCCCGTTGCGCAGCCCGCACTCCAAATTCGAAGGGGCGGGGTGCCAAGTCGCTGCTCCAAATCCGGAAGGATCACGTCTCGAAATTGGGTAAAGGGGGTGCGGTCGCGGAAAAAGGCCGTGTCTTTTGGCAGCATGGCATCGGCCAGCGCCCAGACGAGGCGTTCATCGCGCTTGGTTTTAATGGCCGACACCAGGTCAGAAAGGCTGTTGAAACCTTCACGTCGAACCAGCGGGCCCAACCGGTTTTCGATCATTGGGGCCTTAGCCTGATCGACGACATACCCGGCTCTCGCCCGAACGATCCGGCAGATGAGGGAAAGGTCATCAGGCGTCACAGCAGACCCACCTCAGCAAACTTCGCGCAGATCACATCCCCATCAAAGGGCTTCATAATATATTCGTCAGCCCCGGCTTTGAGGGCCTCATTAATATGGGATAGGTCATTCTCGACGGTGCAGAAAAGAACCTTAGGGCCCGCGCCCAACGGTTCGTCACGCAGTTGGCGCAAGAACTCTATTCCTGACATCTGCGGCATGTTCCAATCGAGCAGGATCGCGTCAGGCATTGCCGCACGGCACCAGGCGATCGCCTCCTGTCCGTTGCTGACCTCAGTGACCTCAAAGCCGAGGTTTTCCAAAATCATACGGGCGACCTTGCGTATAGCAACACTGTCATCGACCACCAGGCAGGTCTTCACGACACGCCCCTTAGGGATGGCTTGATCCTTGCCGATCCATGAACTGATAGTCCCAAGGACACATCCATCGGCTTAAACCTTAAGCACCGACACGCGCGCGAACCACAACCCGGTCTTCTCCGACCGTCACTTCCAAGGCCCCGCCCGCTTCACTCAAAAGGCTATGAAGATAATAGGCTTGAATCCAGTGGCCGCCGACGCCCTCGCCTTTCGGCTCGCCATTGAGACCGGCCTTGACCTCGGGCCGCAGCCGAACCCTTGGACCAACCGCCTCCAACGCCATCAGAACATCACTGCCAACGACCTCAGCCGTCAACCGGGCAAGGCCGCCCGTTGGCAAGGCCCCGGCTCCGATAAGGGCAAGGTTCAGGATCGTACGCGCGGCGGGCTTGTTCAATTGGGCGGGCGTCACGGCCCAGTCCAATTCAGGGCGAACATGACTGAAAATGCCCGTGGTGAGGTTTTGCAGACTGCGGCTGTCGAACATTTCTGCGGTGGCCGAGGCCCCGAAAGCCACGCGCGTGAAGGCCAGAAGTTCCACGAGCTTCTTTGCACTGGCGGCAATCAGGTTCATGGCATCATCGCGCATATCCTGCGCGGTCGGGTCTTCTAGCAGATCAAGGCCAGAGACAATGGCGCTCGCCGGACTGATGAAGTCATGACACATGCGCGCGGCCAGATGGGCGGCAAGTTCGGCTGCACCAATCACAGGAGCCGAGCTAAGCGAACGGTCCAGCGACCCAAAGGCGCTCACCGATTGGGAGCCGAAAGAAACATCGGGGTCAATCATAAGGCCGTAGCCATCCTTCACACGCTTGAAGGATTAAGATTGACCTGATTTGCCGCCTAGGGAAACCACCCGAACAAAAGTGATGGCTTCCCTCTATCCTGCCGACTAAGCGACCGATCTAACCCTAACCGCGAAAGGCTTGAGGTGTCGGCGTTGGCGAGGCGGCATTAGATACAAGATCCGCCAAACCCAAGGCCGTCTCATCATCCCAAGCCAAGGCTTGGATCGATAGGGGCAGACCCGCCTTCGTCACGCCGATGGGCGCTGCGCAGGACGGCATACCCAGAAAATCACCAAGCGCCGTAAAATCCGCGACGTGGGCAACGCCGCCAGCATCAAAGCTAAAGGCGGGTCCCGGCGTCGTTGGCAACAGTAGCGCCGCATAGGGGGTCAAATGATCCTTGACCAGATCGACGGCGACGCCAACAGCGCGGTAGGCCTTAGCCAGACTGGCGGCAGGTTGAGCCGCGCCCCAGCCAAAGGTTTGACGGCCAGCGACACTGAAGCCTTCGGGCCCAGAGGCCAGATCGTCCTCCAAGGACACGGCCCCTTCAGCGGTCATGATCAGATAGCCATTTTGCATCATGGCATTGAAGTCATAGCCCTCAAGGCTGATGGTTTCGATGTCCAATCCTAAGCCCCGCGCCGCAGCGATTGCCGCGTCATAGGCCTTGACCAGTTCTGGATCGATAATGTCGCCGAAGGGCGCAAGGTCCACCGCCGCAAAGGGGGCCGGGCGAAGAGCGTCCAGATCGGCAATCTGCGAGAAGGACTCGGCTAGATCACCATCAACCGCAGCCGCATGGGCCAAGAGGTAGGCACAGTCCTGAGCCGAGCGGGCCAAAACGCCGACATGGTCAAGCGTCCAAGACAGGGCCACCACACCGTCCATGGAGATCAGGCCTTGGGTCGGCTTGTGCCCAACCACGCCGCAGAAGCTGGCCGGAATACGCACGCTGCCAAGGGTGTCGGTGCCCAGAGCACCGGCGCAAAGACCCGCTGCGACGGCCGATCCGGACCCGCCGGACGAGCCACCAGCTGTCAGACCGGGAGCATAGGGATTGTGCGCCTTACCAAAGGCCTCATTGTCCGTCGTCGCACCAACGGCACCCTCGTGCATGTTGAGCACACCCAAAATCACTGCACCGGCTTCACGCAAAGCAGCAACGCAGGCGGCATCTTCGGTGGCGATACGGTCGCGGTGGGCTCCGATTCCGGCATGGAGCGGCATGCCCGCAACCGCGATGTTACCCTTGATCGCAACGGGCACACCATCAATGCCTGATAGGGGCTCACCCGCCGCCCATCGCTCGGCACTGGCCCGCGCAGCGGTCAATGCGCCGTCCTCGTCTACCGAGGTATAGGCGTTTAACGGCCCGCCCAGACGCTCTATGCGCGCCAAATAGGCTTGGGTGGCTTCAACAGGGGTCACGGCCCGTTGATCATAAAGGGCGATAAGGCCGGCGACGCCAGCTTCGATGATGGGGTTTGTAAAGGTCATACCCTACCTTAAACGCCTCAAGCGCCTCGGACAGCCCCCAAATTCAGTCAAATGGCGACAAAGCGCCACGGAGCCGGATCGCCGCTGGCTTGGCGCTTGGCGCTCATCCGGCTATGAACAGGTCGAAATGAACCGATTGAGCCTAGGCACCAGACCCTAAGCCAAGCCCCTAACCCACGGGAGACGTCATGATCCGCCTCGATGCTGACCAGGCCATCGCCCTGCTTGCAGAGCGCCTTTCCGGATCGCGCGGGCGGGTGTTTGTCGCCACGGCGGGAACCGAACCGGTGATTTTTGCGCAGGCCTATGGTCGGAACCCCGAGGCCGCCAAGGGTCTGACCTTCGTCAGCGCTGCCATTCCGGGGGTCAATCAAACCGACTGGTCCAAACTTCATGCGACCAGTCGCGGCGAGGGTATTTTCGTCAGTCCTGATTGGCGCGCAAGTTTTGATGAGGGCCGGTTTGCTCTGGTCCCTCAGGCCTATAGCGAAGCCTGGCGTTGGCTATGCCGCACGCCATTGGACGCTGCCTTGGTGCAGGTCAGCGCCCCCGACGCCAATGGAATGTGTAGTTTCGGCACCTCGTGCGACTTCCAGCCCGCTGTGCTCGGCCGCGACCTGATCAAGATTGCCCACGTCAATCCGGACATGCCCACCCCTGCCCGCTCGCCCAAGGTCGCCTTGGCCAGCTTCGACGTGGTGGTCGAGGCCAGCGTGCCGATGATGACCTATGATCCGGGCGCTCTGGACCCCACCTTCGCAACAATCGCGCGCCATGTGGCCGACTATATTGTTGATGGTGCCGCCATCCAGGTAGGCCTTGGCAAGATGGGCTTTGCGGTCATGAATGAGGTCAAGGATCGCAAGCGGTTGAGCGTCAAATCCGGCATGGTCATTGACCCCCTGTTGGACCTGATGGACTGCGGTGCCATTTCAGACGAACCAGACGCCATCGTCACGGGAGCCGCCCTTGGCAGCCTAGACCTGATCTCGCGCCTGTCCCAGGACCCGCGTGTACGCTTCACGCCGGTGATCGAAACGCACAGCAGCGACGTACTGTCGGCGATACCCCGGTTTACCGCGATCAATTCGGCGCTCGAAATTGACCTGATGGGTCAGGCCAATGCAGAATTTTTAGGCGGCCGTCAGGTCTCGGGTATCGGAGGCCTCAACGATTTTCTGCGCGCCGCCGCACGCTCCGAGGGCGGTAAGCCTATCATTGCCCTCAATGCGACGGCCAAGGCTGGAACCCTGTCGCGCATTGTCCCCAAGCTCACCGGCGGCGCGGTCAGTGTCGGGCGCGGAGACGTGGCCATCGTCGTGACAGAGTTTGGATCGGCTGATCTTCGCGGCCTGAGCCTAGATGATCGCGCCAAGGCGCTCATCACGCTTGCCGCCCCTGCCCACCGTGAAGCTCTTGAACGGGACTGGCGCGAAATGCGCGCTGGTCTATAGAAAGAGCGTCTGCAACCCATGTCTGGCTCATGACCCTTCCACGATATCGACAGCTTGCCGCCGCCCTGCGCGCGGACATTACCGAAGGCCGGTACGGCGTGGGTGACCACCTCCCGCCGGAGATGGAGCTGTGTCAGATCTATTCGGCCTCTCGCCATACGGTCCGGGATGCGCTGCGCTTGCTGCGTGAAGCCGGTCTGGTCGAGCGCCGCCGCGGGGCTGGGACCACAGTCATTGCGGCCAGCTCTACGCCAACCTTTGTTCAAGCGCTCGGTGGCGCTGAGTCCCTCACCCAATATGCCCGCGAAGCCAAGCTTCGCGTTCGCTCAGCCAATCCTCGCACCTTGACCTTGGCCGAGGCCGAGCGCCTGAAGGCCCAGCCCGGCGAAAACTGGTTGGTCATTGAAGGACTTCGCCTTGCCAGTGCCGGTACGGGCGCTGAGCCCGTGGCCGTCTCAACCCTATTTGTGCCCCTACAGTTCGCGGCAATTGTCAGCGCGCTTGAAGGTTGGGACGGCGCGATACACCAACTGATCGCGCGGGACTTTGGCGTTCAAACCCGCCGCATCGAGCAGGAAATCGCCGCCGAAACCATGGATGCCGCAACGGCCAAGACCCTTCGAACCGAAAAGGGCTCGGCAGGGCTTAGGACCCTGCGCCGCTATTTCGACGAGCGCGATCAATTGGTTTTGGCCACCGACAGCACCCACCCGGGCGGACGCTTCGTCTATGCCATGACCTATCGGTTAGACGGCTAGACACCGCCTGCCACTTTCCATCAAAGCCTCGCCAATGTTAGAGCTTAGTCCAATTAATTTAGGGGGAACCGTCCATGAGTGATGCTGCCACACAAGAGGCCAACCCGCCCGCCATTGAGGCTGCGACCTCCATGCGAACCGTTGTCGCCGCATCCTCTGCCGGAACGACATTCGAATGGTACGACTTCTTCATCTTCGGCACCCTGACCCAAGTCCTGTCAAAGGTCTTCTTCGCCGGGGTCAATGACACCTTAGCTTTCATATTCGCCTTGGGAATTTTCGGCGCTGGCTTTGCCGTGCGGCCACTGGGCGCTCTGTTCTTCGGTCGCATTGGTGACCGGGTTGGGCGCAAGGGGGCCTTTTTGACCACCATCGTGCTGATGGGCGGTGCCACCTTCGCTGTTGGTTTTCTGCCAACCTATGAACAGGCGGGAATCATCTCTCCGATCCTGTTGATCCTTGCGCGCTGTATTCAAGGCTTTGCCCTCGGGGGTGAATATGGCGGCGCGGCGATCTATGTGGCCGAACATTCTGGCTCCGATCAACGGGGCAGGATGACGGGCTGGATTCAGGCCTCAGCGGCCTTCGGCCTATTGGGTGCCCTTGGCGTTATCCTAATCACCCGCACAATCCTTGGTGAGGACGCCTTCACGGCTTGGGGCTGGCGGATACCCTTCATGTTTTCAGCGGTTCTGGTTGGCATATCCATTTGGATGAGGCTGAAACTGTCCGAAAGCCCGACCTTCAAAAAGATGCACGAAGAGGGCACCCTGTCTAAATCGCCCTATAAGGAATCCTTCGGCGAGTGGCCGAACCTCAAGATCGTTCTCATTGCCCTGTTCGCGATGATGAGCGCCCAAGGCGCGGTCTGGTATACGAGCTTCTTCTACAGCCAGATTTTCCTCGAAAAGTTCCTCAAGGTCGAACCGGCGACCGTCAATCTGCTGATGATCGCCGCGACCGTGGCCAGTGCGCCGCTCTACATCATTTTCGGTTGGCTCTCCGACAAGATTGGCCGCAAGCCGGTGATGCTAGCCGGTATGAGCCTCGCGCTGGTCGCCTTCTTCCCCGGCTTTCACATGCTGACAGAGGCCGCCAATCCGGACCTCGCGCGGGCCAGCCGTAACACTCCCGTTGTTGTGGTTGCTGACCCCGCCACCTGCAGCCTTCAGTTCGACCCCGTCGGTAAGGCCGTCTTCGCAACGCCTTGCGATATCGCCAAGAGCGTTCTGGCCAATGCGGGCGTGTCCTACGATTCTGAAGCCGCCCCCGCGGGTACCTTGGCCTATGTCAAGGTTGGCCAGACCGTCATAAAGTCCGCCGATGGCCAAGGCTTGGATAAGGCCGCCCTCAAAGCGGTAAAAGCCGATGTTGAAGGGCAAATTCAATCGGCGCTGAAGACTGCGGGCTATCCGGCAAAGGCCGACCCCGCCAAGGTTGACCTGCCCAAGGTGTTTGCCATCTTGCTGGTCTTTGTGGTTGCGGCGACCGCGCTTTTTGGTCCGATTGCCGCCTGTTTGGTAGAGCTGTTCCCGACCCGTATTCGCTACACAGCCATGTCCCTACCCTACCATATTGGCACGGGCTGGATCGGCGGGTTTTTGCCCTTCACCGCCTTCGCCATCGTGGCCTCGACCGGCAATATCTATTCCGGGCTTTGGTATCCGGTTGTCTTTACCGCGATCAGCGTGGTCACAGCGGTGCTGTTCCTGCCCGAAACCAAGGGCCGGTCCCTAGATCTTTAGACAGCAGCGGCGGGCAGGGTTTCGACATCGAGGCCCACTGCCCGGCCGATGGCCTCCTTACCGATCAGGACCACCTGAAGCCCCTGACCGGTAAGCTCCAGAAGGACCGCGCTGTCCGTCTGCGCCTCGGTGCGACGCAGGGCATCGCGGCGGGCCAGGGTGGCAATGGCCGGGTCAGCCCCCTCGCCTTCCACAAGAACATCAGCCTCAGACAACACCCTTGCGGCCCGCAGGGTCAAAAGATCGGCAGGCCCGGTGCCCTCAACAGCATAGAGCCGTCCGGTCAGGACCATGCCCTGGGCCAGATGGGTTCGCAGCGCCGCCTCGGCACCGGTCATATCGCCGGCCATCGCTGCCTGCAGGCTAATCACCCCAACGTCGCTGAAGCCGCCGTTGCCGACGAACATGATGCCGCCTTGCAACGGCGAGATCGCCATGCCGGTCGGGTTTGCATAGCGCCCGAACGAGGGGTGGG
>CALFYB010000271.1 GCA_937952995.1 uncultured Caulobacteraceae bacterium | reverse complement strand
GCGCCTGATCTATCAGGCGAGCGGCGCGGTTTGACGTTGGGGTGGGGTGGGCGTAAAATTGCACTCATACTTGGGGTGAAGACTGCGATGGCCGTTAGGATGTCAAAAGATGATGTGAAACTCACCGTCGCTAACGCCCTGACTGTCGCGGATTGCGCGGCTACGTGTGATCTTACCAGCGTGGCGCAGCCTGTGTGGTCGGCGAAGTCTGATGCCGTGGAGGCGCAGATTGCGGCTGGCGAAGCTTTCATGGCGAGATACCGGCAGACCTTTGAGGCTTTGGCCAAATAGGCCAATGAGCCATGCCGGAGCCCGATCTCGCTGAATAGACTGCTACCAATCCTCATTTCGACGGGTTGGCATCTCAATGCTGCAAACCCGCAAGGCTCCGGATCGTCTGATCCTGTGCGTAAGGACCCGCCCCCTCACCATGCAACTCCTCAGCCGTCCCCTCGAAGGCCGTTATGTTCGGCTTGAACCCATCACGCCCGCACACGAAGAGGCGCTGAAGGCCTCGATCGATTGTGATCCTGAGGCGTGGGAGATCATGTCGGTCAATGGCTGTGGGGAGGGGTTCGAGACCTTCTGGGCGCAGACCTTGGGTGAAACCCAGAGGGGTGAGCGCATCGGCTATGCCATCCGGCGCAAGTCCGATGGCCGCGTGGTGGGTACGACGAGCTTCCTTGCGATCCGGCCGCTGCATGGCGGTGTCGAGATCGGCGCGACCTTCCTCCATCCCGATGCGCGGTCCGGGCCGGTCAATCCTGAAACCAAGCTCCTGCTGCTCGATCACGCCTTCGATTGTGGCGCGGTGCGGGTCGAGTTCATGGTCGATGTGCGAAATGCCCGCAGTCAGGCCGCCGTTGCCAAGCTCGGCGCGCAAAAAGAGGGCGTCCTGCGGCACCATAAGATCACATGGACCGGCCATGTCCGAGACACGGCGGTCTTCTCGATCATCGACACAGAATGGCCCGCCGTGAAGGCGCGTCTAGAGTTTCGACTGACAGAGACCGTGGCCTAGACCGTCAGTCCTTCTTGGCCTGCCGCCGGGCCTTGAAAAACCCCTTGAGCAAGGCGGCGCTCTCGTCGGCTAGAACCCCGCCTTGAACCTCTGGCCGCCAATGGCAGGTGGCCCCCTCGAAAAAGCGCGGCCCATGGACCACCGCGCCGCCCTTGGCATCGTCGGCCCCAAACACAAGCCTGCCGATGCGGGCATGGCTAATGGCACCGGCACACATAGCGCAAGGCTCGAGGGTAACGACCAGCGTCAGGCCGGTTAGGCGATAGTTTCCGACCTTCTGGGCTGCAGCGCGCAGGGCGAGGATCTCCGCGTGGGCGGTGGGGTCATTCAGACCGATGGGTTGGTTCCCGGCGCTTGAAATCACCTCTCCGGTGGCAGAATCGACCACAACAGCCCCTACAGGGGTCTCTCCATTGTCTGCTGCGGCTTGCGCACAGGCGAGGGCAATGCGCATGGTGCGCAAATCATGGCTAGTCATACAAAAGACCCAAGCGGTTGGGACGTCCTTGGTCAAGGGCCTCGTGCTCTGGACCCCGAAGACTTTGATGCGGAGGATATGTCCGGCATCGAGGGTGAACGCGTGGCCAAGGCCCTCGCGCGGGCTGGCGTGGCCTCGCGCCGCGAGGTGGAGCGCTATATTGAGGCTGGCCGCGTGCGCCTCAATGGGCATGTGCTGACAACCCCGGCTGTGAAGGTCGCGCCGGGCGATATCTTGACCGTGGATGGTCAGGTCGTCGCTGATGCCGAACCCACCCGCATGTGGCGCTATCACAAGCCCGTCGATCTGGTGACCACCCATAAGGACCCGCAAGGGCGCCCGACCGTTTTCGAGGCCCTGCCTCCGGAACTGCCGCGCGTGATCTCGGTGGGTCGCCTCGACATCAATTCCGAGGGCCTGTTGCTCTTGACCAACGACGGCGCGCTGGCCCGGGCTTTGGAGCTGCCGTCCAGCGGTTGGAACCGGACCTATCGCGCCCGCGCCTATGGCGACACGACGCAAGAAAAACTCGACCGCCTGCTCAAGGGTGTCACCGTCGAGGGCGTGAAATATGGCCCGATCACCGCCAAGCTGGACAAGGTGCGTGAGGGCAAGCGCCATACCAATGTCTGGATCACTGTCACCATTGCGGAAGGCAAGAACCGCGAAGTGCGGCGCGTGCTGGAATCGCTGGGTCTGAAGGTCAATCGCCTGATCCGTCTGTCCTACGGTCCGTTCCAACTGGGCACCTTGGCGGTTGGAGCCGCCGAGGAGATTGGTCCCCGGGTCATTCGCGAACAGCTTTCGGCCTATATCGATCCTGAAAATCTGCCACTTGGTGCGGGCGGCCCGCCTGTGGCCTTGCTGGCACCGACCCCGGGCGGGGAGGATCATCGCGACTTGCGCCGTGAGGGCCCGCGCCCTGCGCCCATGCCGCGCCGCTCTGTGACCGATTCTATCCCGAGCCACGCCTCTTCTGAGCTGGTGCCGGAAAAGGTCGGTCCTCTGAAGAAAAAGCCCGGCTGGGCCAAGGCCAAGCCGAAGAAGAGCCCGCACAAGGCCGTACCTGCGAAGGCCGGACGTCCGGAGGCCAGCAAGCCCGCGGCGAAACATTACCGCGCTGGACCGGCCAAGGGCGCGACCCTGATCGAGCGCAAGCCCGGTCTGGCCAAGGCGGGCTCAGAGCGGCCTGCTGTCGGCAAGCCGGGGCCCAGCGGCCCAGGCCCCAGAGCTCAAGGCCCCAGAGCTGAAGGCCCCACCAAGGCTAGTTCTGGTCGGCCAAGCTCGGGTAAGCCCGTCGTGGCACGGCCAAATGGCAAGCCGACCTTTCGTCCTAAGGGCCCCGGTAAGCCTAGCGGAGCACCCCGCCGCTAGGGTCAGGATTGCAAAACATTGATGATGGCGCGCGGCCTTGGTTCGCTGCGCGCCCTTTGATCGAACGGTAATGGCGATATTTTCCCCGCCTACCGATTGCCGGCTCTTCCAAAAGCACTATACTAAATGTCCGGACTTTTGGGGACCTGACCGCCATGAACGCTTCGACTGCTATCACCGCCGATAAAGATGTTTTGATCCTGCCTGACCTGCGCTCTTTGTTGCGCGGTGCCAGCGCGGCAGCGGAAACCTTGGTGGCCGAGGCCCGCACCTCTGTGGCGGCGCTGGTCTCCACCGGTGGCAAGATGGACCGCAAGGCGCTTGATCGCGAGCAGCATGCGGTGCACGGCTTTGCTTGGTATGCGACCTATTCGGAGACCCTTCGCGAGGTGGCCAACTGGGCTGATCGCTTGGCCGCTGAGGGCAAGTTCGGAGAGATCGAGTCTCTTCTGGCCCAGCTCCTGATCGGGGAATATGCCGCGCAGATGATCGGCGGCATCTCGATGAACCAGGGCGAAGTTATTCGCCCTGCTCAGATGGGCCTAACCTCTGACCAACTGGCGGCCTTCCAAACCCCATCGATCCTGACCCTGATGCAGGGCGGCGCGACCCAAGCGGTCAAGGGCCGGGTTGCCGATCTGTTGGCGCAGGCCAAGGGGCGTCCGATCCTTGAGGCCTCGGGTCTGGACGACACTTTCGAGATGATCCGCGATCAGTTCCACGCCTTTGCCGAAGCCAAGGTTACGCCCTTTGCCCATCAATGGCACTTGAAGGACCAACTGATTCCCATTGAACTGGTCGAAGAGCTTGGTGCGCTCGGCGTGTTCGGTCTGACTGTGCCGGAAGAATATGGCGGGTCGGGCATGGGCAAGATGGCCATGTGCGTTGTCTCCGAAGAGCTCAGCCGCGCCTATATCGGCGTCGGCTCGCTGGGCACCCGCTCTGAAATCGCCGCCGAACTGATCCTGACCGGTGGTACCCAAGCTCAGAAGGACTATTGGCTGCCCAAGATTGCGGCGGCGGAAATCCTGCCCACCGCCGTCTTTACCGAACCCAATACCGGCTCCGACCTCGGCTCGCTGCGCACTCGCGCGGTGCTCGATGGGGCCAACTATGTTGTGACCGGCAACAAGACTTGGATCACCCATGCGGCCCGCGCCGATGTGATGACCATGCTGGTGCGCACCGACCCCAACACGAGCGACTATCGCGGCCTGTCGATGTTCCTTGCCCCCAAGCTGCGCGGCAATGACCAGACCGACTTCCCGACCGAAGGTATGACCGGCGGCGAGATTGAAGTGCTCGGCTATCGGGGCATGAAGGAATATGAGCTGGGCTTTGACGGCTTTAAGGTTCCGGCTGAAAACCTGCTCGGCGGTGTCGAAGGGCAGGGCTTCAAGCAACTGATGGCCACCTTTGAAAGCGCCCGCATCCAAACCGCAGCGCGCGCCGTCGGCGTCGCTCAATGCGCAATGGAAATCGGTCTTGGCTACGCGCTGGACCGCAAGCAGTTCGGTCAGCCAATCTTTGAATTCCCACGCGTGCACAACAAGCTGGCCATGATGGCGGCCGAGATCATGGGCGTGCGCCAACTGACCTATTTCGCCGCCCGGGCCAAGGATGACGGCAAGCGTTGCGATCTTGAGGCCGGTATGGCCAAGCTTTTGGCCGCTCGCGTGGCTTGGATGAGCGCCGACAATGCCTTGCAAATCCACGGCGGCAACGGCTTTGCGCTGGAATATACGATCAGCCGCGTGCTTCAGGACGCCCGTATCCTCAACATCTTTGAAGGTGCCGGTGAAATCCAGGCTCAGGTCATTGCCCGTCGTCTGCTGGAAGACGGGCCCAACGCCTAGTCGGACCAGAGTCGCGATTGTTCCAATTCTCGGTTAGGGTGGGTCCATGCAACAGTTGTTCAACATCTTGGTTCCCATCAGCCTTCTGGCCGTTCTGGTGACCCTCGGCTTCGGGATCTACGCCCTGTTTCGCGGCGGTGATTTTGGCCGGTCCTATTCCAACAAGCTCATGCGCTTGCGGGTCCTGCTGCAATTCATTGCGGTGCTGATCCTATGCGCGGGCATGTGGTTCAAGGTCCACTATAGCTGATGGTCACGCTCAACCGGATCTATACGCGGACCGGTGACGGCGGCCGTACGCGCTTGAGCACCGGCGAAGAGGTCGACAAGTATAATCCCCGGGTCGAGGCCTATGGCGCGGTGGACGAGACCAATGCCTGTATCGGCCTTGCGCGGCTCCATACCAAGGACGATGCGATCCTCGATGCCATCCTAGAGCGGGTTCAAAATGACCTGTTCGATTTGGGAGCGGACTTGGCGGCACCCGAGCGCGGAGCGCCTTTGCCGTGGGAGGCCCTGCGTATCTTGCAAGGTCAGGTGGACCGGCTGGAGCAGGAACTGGACAGCCTGAATGATCAGCTCGACGATCTGACCTCGTTCGTGCTGCCCGCCGGAAGCCCGGCCTCTGCGGGCCTGCATCTGGCTCGCACGGTCTGTCGGCGAGCCGAGCGTGCAACTGTCTATCTGGCTCAGATCGAGGGCGAGACGGTTTCCGAGCCGGTGATCCGCTATCTGAACCGCCTGTCGGACCTGCTTTTCGTGGCCTCGCGCTGGTGCAACGACAAGGGTAAGGCCGACGTGCTCTGGAAGCCCGGCGCGACCCGTTAAGGCTTTTTCGCCTCGATCTTTGGCGCGTTCTTGTCCTTACGCCCGGTCAAGGTCGACAGGGTGATCGGCACGCCGCAGATGCGTGTCTGCGGATCCCACCAGTGACCGGCCACTTCGCAGCGGTCACGCGGGATGATGTAATAGACCTGATAGAGCACCACGGCGACGCAACTGAACGCGAAGGCCGCGATAAACATCCATTTCAGGCGGTTGATGGTCTTGTTCATGGGCTCTCTATGATCAAAGCGCGCCGCTCCTGCAAGGCTCCTGCAAAGATTGACGCTGGGGATGCGACATTTTCATCAAAAAATTTGTCCGAACAAAGACCCGTGCTAAGTTGACATCGTGGCCCGCTGTTGTCAGTTTGCCGCGCCATTTTACAGTTCTGTGCGTTGGTGTATGGGACTGTTAATTTCCATGTTCATAAGCTGAGGCGATATAGACCCATGAAGGTTCTGGTCCCGGTAAAACGGGTTGTCGACTACAACGTCAAGGTTCGGGTTAAGTCCGACCAAACCGGCGTGGATCTTGCTAACGTCAAGATGTCCATGAATCCATTCTGCGAGATCGCGGTCGAAGAGGCCGTGCGTCTGAAGGAAAAGGGTGTAGCGACGGAAGTCGTTGCCGTTTCCATCGGCCCGGTCCAAGCGCAGGAAACCATCCGCACGGCGCTGGCCATGGGTGCTGATCGTGGCATCCTGATCCAGACCGACGAGGACCTCGAGCCTCTCGCCGTTGCCAAGCTTCTGGCCGCCGTCATTGGCGAAGAGGCTCCTGGCATTGTGGTGATGGGTAAGCAGGCCATCGACGGCGACAATAACGCCGTTGGTCAGATGCTGGCCGCGCTGCTGGATTGGCCGCAAGCCACCTTCGCCTCCAAGATCGAGATCGCGGGCGACAAGGCCGAGGTCACGCGCGAAGTTGACGGTGGTCTTCAGACCCTCAGCGTCGACCTGCCCGCCGTGGTCACCGCTGACCTTCGTTTGAATGAGCCGCGTTACGCTTCGCTGCCCAACATCATGAAGGCCAAGAAGAAGCCCATCGACGTTAAGGCCCCCGGCGACTACGGCGTCGACACGGCTCCGCGTCTGAAGGTGCTCAAGGTTGTTGAACCCCCCAAGCGTCAAGGTGGCGCGAAGGTCGAGTCGGCTGCCGAACTGGTGTCCAAATTGAAGAATGAAGCGGGGGTCCTCTAATGGCTGTTCTCGTCATCGCCGATCACGACAATGCGTCGTTGAAGGACAATACTCACAAGACCGTCACCGCCGCTCTGGCGATTTCGGGCGATGTGGATGTGCTGGTTGCTGGTCAAGGCGTCGCCGCCGTGGCCGCTGAAGCCGCCAAGATCGCAGGCGTTCGCAAGGTGCTGGTCGCCGAGAGCGCTGATCTGGGCAAGCAGGTTGCTGAAGCCGTCACCGAGACCGTGGTCGCCCTTTCCGGCGGTTATGACGCTGTTCTGATCCCTGCCACCTCGGCTGGTAAGAACTATGCGCCTCGTATCGCCGCCAAGCTCGACGTCGCTCCAATTTCGGAAATTATCGAAGTGGTCGATGCCTCGACCTTCGTGCGTCCGATCTATGCCGGTAACGCCCTCGAGACCGTCCAGTCTTCGGATGCCAAGAAGATCATCACCGTCCGCGCCACGGCCTTTAAGGCCGCCGCAGAAGGTGGATCTGCCGCTGTGGAAACCGTCAGTGCCGCTGGCGCTATGGCTCACACCCGCTTTGTGTCTGACGAGATCGTCAAGTCTGACCGTCCTGAACTATCGGCGGCCAAGATCGTGGTCTCCGGTGGTCGGGCTCTGGGTTCGGCTGAAGAGTTCCAGCGGGTCATCGAGCCTCTGGCCGACAAGCTCGGTGCCGCCGTCGGCGCAAGCCGCGCCGCGGTGGATGCTGGCTATGCGCCGAACGACTATCAGGTCGGTCAGACCGGTAAGGTCGTCGCGCCTCAGCTCTATGTGGCTATCGGTATCTCCGGTGCCATTCAGCATCTGGCTGGCATGAAGGACTCCAAGGTCATCGTCGCCATCAATAAGGACGCCGATGCGCCGATCTTCCAGGTCGCCGATTTCGGTCTGGTTGCCGACTACAAGGGCGCTGTGCCTGAACTGATGGACGAACTGGCCAAGGCTGGCTTCTAAGCCTCACCTAAGCCAATAATTACGATGGGCCCCGCCAGTGTTTCGCTGGCGGGGCTTTTCGTTTTGGAAACCCCTGCTAGGGTAGCGACAAAACGGGCTTGCGCTGCAATGCAGCAAAGGTCTTCGTTGCCACAAAGAAGTCATGCTACAAGGCAGGCTTCGTGTTTGGGACCCAGCAGGGTCTCGTAATTGTTTGACCCGGGGTATGGGCATAATGGCTGAGATTAAGACGGTCGGCATTGTCGGCGCAGGCCAGATGGGTTCGGGCATTGCCCACGTCTGTGCATTGGCTGGATATGATGTTCGGCTTAATGACCTTGATCCTGAAAAGGTGAAGGCGGGGCTGTTGCAGATCGAACGCAACATGGTCCGTCAGGTCTCTCGCGGTCTGATCACCCCAGAAGCGATGGAGACCGGTCTCAAGCGCATTTCCGCGACGAGCGACCTGGCTGAGATTGGTCAATCTGACCTTGCCATCGAAGCGGCTACGGAAAACGAAGAGATCAAGAAGGCGATCTTCAAGTCGCTTCATCCGCACCTGAAGCCGGACACCCTGCTGGCGTCGAACACCTCTTCTATCTCGATCACCCGCTTGGCCTCGTCGACCGACCGGCCTGAGCGGTTCATCGGTCTGCACTTCATGAATCCCGTGCCGCTGATGAAGCTGGTCGAGATCATTCGCGGCATTGCCACCGATGTTGGCACCTATGAAACCGCCGTCACCTTCGCCCGCTCCTTGGGCAAGACCACTGCCAATGCCGAAGATTTCCCCGCCTTCATCGTCAACCGCGTTCTGGTTCCGATGATCAATGAGGCGATCTACACCCTCTATGAAGGCGTTGGCACGGTCGATGCGATCGACACCGCCATGAAGCTCGGTGCGAACCATCCGATGGGGCCGCTGGAACTGGGGGATTTCATCGGTCTCGATACGATCCT
>CALFYB010000270.1 GCA_937952995.1 uncultured Caulobacteraceae bacterium | reverse complement strand
CCAGTGCTTGCTCAATCCCAACCGCAACCCCGGCTGGACAGAGGCCGAGGCCGAGGCGGCTCTGGCCCGGACCTTGGGGGCCAAGAAGGTGCATTGGCTCGACGACGGCCTCGCCAACGACCACACGGATGGTCATGTCGACAACCTCGCCCGGTTTGTGGCACCAGGAGTGGTCGCCTGTCCCATTGCCTTTGGCCGGGCAGATCCCAATGCCGACCTCTACGATCAGACCGCGCGGCAACTGTCGGGCTACACGACCGAGCGCGGCGCGCCCTTGCAGGTCGTGCGCGTGGCCTCGCCCGGACGGATCGAGGACGAGGACGGGCAAGCTGTTCCTGCCTCGCACATGAATTTCCTGATCGCCAACGAGGCGGTAATTGTGCCGATCTATGACGGGACCTCTGGCCCCTATGCCGTCGAAGCCCTGCGCAGCCTGTTTCCAGAGCGCACCGTGATCGGCCTGCCGTCCAAGGCCATCCTGACCGGCGGCGGTTCGTTCCACTGCATCAGCCAGCAGGAGCCTGCATGACCCGCACCGTCACCGTCGCGGCCCTCCAGACCGCCTATGGCCCCGACATGGCCGCCAATATCGCCCGCACTATCGATCTGGTGCGCGAGGCCGCCTCCAAGGGCGCGCAGGTCATCCAGCCGTCAGAACTGTTCCAAGGCCCCTATTTCTGCGTCACCCAAGAAGAACATTGGTTCGCCGAGGCCTATCCTTGGCGCGAGCATCCCTGCGTCCTAGCGCTCGCCCCCATCGCCGCAGAGCTGGGCGTGGTCATTCCGGTCTCGATCTTCGAGCGCGAGGGGCCGCACTATTTCAATAGCGTGGTCATCCTCGATGCCGATGGCTCGGCCCTTGGCGTCTATCGCAAAAGCCACATCCCCGATGGTCCCGGCTATCAGGAAAAGTACTATTTCCGCCCCGGAGATACCGGCTTCAAGGTCTGGGACACCCGCTTTGGCCGCATCGGCGTCGGCATCTGCTGGGACCAGTGGTATCCGGAATGTGCGCGGGCCATGGCGCTGCAGGGGGCCGAGATCTTGCTCTATCCCACGGCCATCGGCTCAGAGCCCCACGATGCCAGCCTAGACACCCGCGACCCTTGGCGCCGCGCCATGCAGGGCCACGCTGTCTCTAATGTCATTCCCGTAGTTGGTGCCAACCGCATCGGCTTTGAGCCGGGCGCAGGCGGAGGCCAGAGCTTCTATGGTGCCAGCTTCATCTGCGACCATCGCGGTGATCTGGTCGCAGCCTTTGACGGCGAAGAGCAAGGCGTCCTAACGGCCACCTTCGACCTAGACTTCCTCGCCACCTACCGCGCCGCCTGGGGCTTCTTCCGAGACCGCCGCCCAGATCTGTACGGAGCGCTGGCACAGGGGCGGCCGGTTTAGGGACCTGTGAGCGACAGGCCCCTAACGCCTAAGCCCTAACCCAGCACGCACTTGCCGTTGCGGATGACGGTGACGCCGCGCTCCTTGACGCGGGCTTCGAACGAGATGACGTCGCCGTCTTGCCACATGTCGACGGTGATGGTCTCGCCCGGGAAGACGGGGGAGGAGAAGCGTACGGCGTGGCTCTTGATCTTGGCCGGATCATAGTTCGCATAGGTCTGCAGCACGGCGCGGCAGGTGATGCCGTAGGTGCAGAGGCCATGCAGGATCGGGCGCGGAAAGCCTGCCGCCGTGGCGAAGGCTGGGTCAGAGTGCAGTGGGTTGCGGTCTCCGGATAGGCGATAGATCAGGGCCTGATCGGGCTTGGTGGGAATGTCGACCGACTGGTCCGGCGCGCGGGTCGGGACCTCGTGGGGTACGGGTGCGCCGTCCGATGGACCGCCAAAGCCGCCGTCACCGCGTGCGAAGGTCGAGCCCAGCAGGGTGGCGATGGCTTCGTGGGTCTTGGCGTCCTTCAGAACCGTTTCGGTATAGATCACCGCGCCTTTGCCCGGCCCCTTGTCATAGGCCCCGACAATGCGGCTGTCGGCGGTGATGGAGGCTTCGGTCGGCATGGGCTTGTGGAAGGTCACGGACTGCTCGCCATGGACCACCATCAGATAGTTGATGCCGGTCTTGCCCATCGGGCCAGCGCCCCAGGCGGCGACGGTGGCTTGGGTCGGGACGGCCTTTAGGTTGTTCTCATAGACGAAGGGCAGTTCGTCGGCATTGAGCGGATCATTGCCCATGCCGATGCCGAGCGCATAGAGCATGGTTTCGCGGTCACCCCAGGAAAAGGCCTGACCTTCGGTCTTGAGATCCAATATGGCGGGGTAAGAAATGGTCATGGCGGCCTCCTTGGGTGCGATTGAGCGTTATCTTTTGGCGACAATCAACGCACCTCGTGCGCCGTCAATCAAGCCCGCATTGCCGCTTGGCCCATGATCGGCTAGAAGCGCGCTCAAGTCCAAGTGGGTTCACGCCCGAATCTTGCGTCCAAACCGGGCGCTTCCCTCTTTTTGACAGAGCCGTCACCTATGGAAACCACGTCACTGCCCCAGGGATCCGAAATCACTGGCAATGTTCTCTTCTATGAGAAGCCCGAACCATTGAGCCGCGATACCCACGGCAAGCTCGGCCTGCGCACGGTCGACAAGCCCTTTGGCTTTGCGGCCAACACCAATGTCGTCCCCTTGACGGTGACGGAATTTGCGCCCGCCGCGATTGCCTATCCGATCATCTTTGCCGGTGAAGGCTATCAGCCTCTGGCCGTGATGGGCGTGTCTCAGGGTACCAACCTGTTCATCAGCGCCGACGGCTCGGTCGAGCCCGACGCCTATCTGCCCGCCTATATCCGCCGCTATCCGTTTGTGCTGGCTGGCGATGACAAGGGCGAGCGCCTGATCGTCTGTATCGACCGGGCCTCGAGCCTGCTGGCCGAAGGCGCGGACGTGCCCATGTTCGAAAATGGTGAGCCCACCGAATATACGACCGGCTGCATCCAGTTCTGTAACGACTTTGAAGCCGAGCGTCAGCGCACGGACAATTTCGTCGCCATCCTGAAGGATCTGGACCTGTTCGAAACCCGTCAGGCCCTGTTCAATCCGCGCAATGAAGATGGCTCGGTCGGCGATCCGCAAGTGGTGGCCGAATATTTCGCCGTCTCGGAAGAAAAGCTTCTGGCCCTGCCGCAGGACAAGTTCATGGCCCTGCGTGACAATGGCGCCCTGTCGCAGATCTATGCGCACCTGGTGTCCCTGCTCGGTTGGGACAAGCTGATCACCAAGGTTTTGGTGCGTAACGCCGCAGAGCAGGCCCAAGCTTAAGCGTTAAAAGCTTAACGGGCTAAAAGATTGAGGGGGATGGTATCGGCCATCCCCCTTTTTCGTTCAG
>CALFYB010000269.1 GCA_937952995.1 uncultured Caulobacteraceae bacterium | reverse complement strand
GCGCGGTTGTTGGTCGGCCTCAGGGTCTCTTTGGCCATCGGCGTGGTGGCCACAGCGGTGTCGCTGGTCATCGGCGTGATCTGGGGCGCGACGGCGGGCTATCTGGGCGGGCGCATTGACGAGCTGATGATGCGCTTTGTCGATATCCTCTACAGCCTGCCCTTCATCTTCTTTGTGATCCTGCTGATGGTCACCTTTGGCCGCAACATCATCCTGATCTTCTTGGCCATCGGCGCGGTCGAGTGGCTGACCATGTCGCGGATTGTGCGCGGCCAGACCCTATCGCTGAAGCAAAAGGAATTTGTCGAGGCGGCGCGGGCCGCTGGCCTGTCCGATCAGGCCATCATCACCCGCCATATCGTGCCCAACCTCTTGGGACCGGTGGTGGTCTATGTGACCTTGACCATTCCCGCCGTGATCCTGGCCGAAAGTTTCCTCAGCTTCCTAGGCATGGGGGTGCAAGAGCCCCTGACCTCGCTGGGCACCCTGATCTCTCAAGGGGCGCAGGATATGGAGGCGGCACCCTGGCTGCTGATCTTCCCGTCCGTGACCATGGTCGCGACCTTGATGTGCTTCAACTTCATCGGCGACGGGCTGCGCGATGCCATTGACCCGAAGGACCGTTGAGCCCCTCGGCGTGGCCCTAGCGGCTGCGTTGGGCGCGAATGGCGGTCTGGCCGTCTATGTTGAGGAAGAAGCTGCCCAAGGCGGCGCGGCGGATCTTGACGGTCGAGCCCGCACGGGGTGCGTTGAAGGGGCTTTCGCTGTCGATCTGACGCCAGACCGCGCCGTCTTCGAGCACCATGATCCACTTGCCGTCACTGCCCCTATAGGCCTCTTTCAAGGTCACGGTGACCTTGTCCAGTTCCTCTTTGGGCATGACCTTGTCGAAGATCGCCAAGGATGGCAGCTCAAAACCGAAGGCCTGCTTGCGAGCCGTGCTGGCCTGTTCACGGTCAATAACCACGATGTCGCCCTTGGTTTCAGCCTGATCCAGACTGGACGCCGCCGCATCAAAGCAGGCCAGCCTGGCGGTGGGGTCCGTCGTCGCGCGGCAATCCAGCACCGCTTGGAACGCCGCGGCCCGCTTGGCCTTGATATCCGCCGCCAAGGTGGGCGACGTCATGGCCAGAGCCAAGGCCATACTGCTCACGCCCAGAGTCCAGACGCGAAGGGCCGCTGTTTTCGTGCTGCTATGATAGTGTGCCATCTGTTCACCCCTGTCCGAGACTCGGTCCGGCACCATTGAAGAGGCCTTAAGCGTGTTACGCAATCTGTTCCTTGTCTTTGTGGCGGCATTAACGCTCAGCGCCTGTGGTCAGCCCAAGGCCGTGCGCGCGCCGTGCCCAGCGGGCAAGCTGTGTCTCGAGGCTGGTAATGGCAATGATCCGGTGTCTCTGGATCCGCACAAGACCCAAGGCACGTGGGAAAACCGCATCATTGGCGACCTGATCGTGGGTCTGACCCAAGAGGATGAGGCCGCCAACGCCATTCCCGGCATGGCCACCCATTGGGAAACCTCGGCCGACGGCAAGGTCTGGACCTTCCACCTGCGCCGCGCCCTGTGGTCCGATGGGGTGCCGGTGACGGCCGACGACTTCGTCTATGCCCTGCGCCGGATTATGGATCCCAAGACCGGCTCGTCCTATTCCTCGCTGCTCTACATCATTCAGAACGGCCAAGAGGTGAACGAAAACAAGATGCCGCCAGCCGCCTTGGGCGTGAAGGCTATCGACCCCCTGACCCTCGAAATTCGCCTGACCCACGCTGCCCCGTTCCTACCGGAAATTGCCAAGCACAATTCGATGTATCCGGTGCCCAAGCACGTCGTCGAAAAGTGGGGCGACGATTGGAGCCGCCCGGAGCATTTCGTCGGCAACGGGCCGTTCAATCTGGTCTCGTGGAAGCTGGGCGACCGGGTGACGGTGGTCAAGAACCCCAAATTCTATGAGGCCGACAAGGTCTGTCTGGACCAGATCAACTATTACCCCACCACCGATGCCAGTTCGGCCCAAAAGCGGGTCAAGAGCGGCGAGCTGGACGTCAATACCGACATCCAGTCCAACAAGATCGCCCTGCTGCGCCAGCCTGGTCAGATGCCGGACTATGTGCGGGTCAATACCTATCTGGGCACCACCTATCTGGCCTTTAATGGCTCGGTTCCCGCCCTCAAGGACCGGCGCGTGCGTCAGGCCCTATCGATGGCCGTAGACCGCGAGTTCATCACCCAAAAGCTGCTGCGCGGGGGCCAGAGCCCAGCCAATAGCTTTGTGCCGCCCGGCGTTGCCAACTATCCCAATCCCGCCAAGGCCTTCTGGTCCGAATGGCCGCTGGCCAAGCGTCAGGCTGAGGCGCGCAAGCTGCTGGCGGCGGCGGGCTATGGTCCCAAGACCCCCCTGACCATCACCATCAAGCACCGCAACTCCCCCGACCCGATGCTGTTCATGCCCGCCATTCAGGCCGATTGGAAAGAGATCGGGGTCAATGCCAAGCTCGAACAGAATGAGGGCCAGATCGCCTATCAGTCCTATCGCCTGCGGGACTTTGAAGTCGCCGACGCGGCGTGGATCGCCGACTATAACGACCCCATGACCTTCCTCTACCTGCAACAGTCGGCCACCGGCACGCAGAACTATAGCGACTATGCCAACCCCGCCTACGACGCCCTTCTGGCCAAGGCGGACAACGAGCCCGACGCGGTCAAGCGCTCAGCCTATCTGAGCGCTGCCGAACAGATCATGCTCGACGACGCGCCCATCGTGCCGATCTATTTCTACGTCAACAAGAACCTGGTCAGCCCCCGCGTCACCGGCTGGACCGACAACATCACCGACTGGCACCGGTCGCGCTACCTTTGCTTTAAGGGCGCGGCAGCGGGGAATGGGGCGAAATAGAGCCCGGTTAGGCATTTCAGTAGCAATGCCTACCTCAGTTATGACGTATAGAAGTAATCACTACCTATAAGTGTGATATATTTGTGACGATGGCGGGTCAATGGTCGATGCTGACGGCCTCGACCATTGACCTCATCTGGTGCCCCTTTGCATGGTCCCGCGATCTAGGGGTGGTTTTTATTTATCACCCCTTCAAATCGTATTCGATTTCATAATCGAACCTGAGGGGCCTTTCATGACCAATAGATTCCGCCGTCAATCTCTTTTGGCGACAACGATGATCTTTGGCGTCGTCGCATCATTCGCGGCCATGCCTGTTCACGCGCTCGCTGCCGACGCCAAGATGGCGGATGTCGAAGAGGTCGTCGTCACCGGCTCACGTATCCCACAGCCTAATCTGATCACGACGAGCCCCGTCACTCAGGTGACCGCTCAGGACATTACCAGCGCCGGTGTGACCCGCGTTGAGGATATGGTCAATCAACTGCCGCAGGCCTTTGCCGCGCAAAATTCGACCGTTTCGAACGGCGCGTCAGGAACAGCGACGGTGAACCTTCGGGGTCTTGGCTCTGTTCGGACGCTGGTTCTGATCGATGGGCGCCGGATGCCCTACGGTTCGCCCAGCGAAACAGCTGCGGATATCAACCAGATTCCGGGCGGTCTGGTCGATCGTGTTGAAGTTCTGACTGGCGGCGCTTCGGCCGTCTATGGCTCTGACGCCCTCGCCGGCGTTGTCAACTTCATCATGAAGAAGGACTTCGAAGGTATTCGCGTCGATGCCCAGTATGGCCTATTCCAACATGATAACAGCTATGATGGTCCCGGCGATCTGCGCAATGTGATCAAGGGGCGCGCATTGACCAATCCTGCTCAATTCAAGTTGCCTGCCGACAATGTCTCAGACGGTATCAGCAAGGAAGTCACCCTGATGATGGGGGTTTCCTCCCCGGACAAGAAGGGCAACCTGACCGCCTATGTGACCTATCGCAACAATGACAAGGTGCTTCAGGCGGATCGGGACTATTCGGCCTGTACCATCGGCGGTGCGACGGCGACGCTCTTTAGCTGCGGTGGCTCCAGCACCTCGTTCCCTGGGCGGTTCACGGATTTCGCCAACTACAACTATACGCTCGATACAGCCACCGGTGCGTTCAAGCCCTTCGTTGCCTCGCGCGATCAATATAACTACGGACCGTTGAACTATTACCAGCGCCCGGATGAGCGCTATACGCTAGGAGCCTTTGGCCATTATGAGCTGAACGAGCACGCCGATATCTACACCCAGCTGATGTTTGCCGACTATTCGACCGTCGCTCAAATCGCGCCGTCAGGTGACTTTGGTAACACCACGACGATCAACTGTGACAACCCACTGCTGTCCGCCGGTCAAAGGACCGCAATCGGCTGCACCAGCGGCTTGATCGCCTCGGGCGGTACGGTCGACATGACCATCCTTCGCCGCAATGTCGAGGGCGGTGGTCGCCAAGACGATCTGCGTTTCCAAAGCTATCGCCAAGTCGTTGGTGCGCGGGGTGACATCGGTCAGGGTTGGACCTACGACGTCTATGGTCAGTTTTCGCGCGTTCAACAGTCGCGGACCTATAATAATGACTTCTCTGTCTCACGTCTGACCAAGTCGCTTGATGTGGTTGGTGTCAACGGCGTCGCAACCTGCCGTTCGGTCGTCAATGGCACAGACCCCGCCTGCGTTCCTTACAACATCTTTAAGGCGGGCGGCGTCACGCAAGCGGCGCTCGACTATGTTCAGATCCCGTTGGTTCAGACCGGCTTTACCACCCAACAGGTGGTCAGCGGTTCGGTCACCGGCAATCTGGGCGAATATGGTCTTAAGAGCCCTTTTGCTGACAGCGGCGTTGCCGTCGTGCTCGGCTTGGAAATGCGCCGCGATGTCTTGAGCAAGACCGTCGACTCAGCTTTCGCCACCGGTGACGGTGCAGGGCAGGGCGGACCAACCAAGGGCCTGAAAGGCACGACCCAGGTGCGTGAGTTCTTCACGGAAGCCAGTGTGCCTCTGGTCAATGACAAGCCCCTTGCCAAGCTGATCTCGCTCGATGCGGCCTATCGTAAATCGAGCTATTCGCGTGGCATCGAGACCGACACCTATAAGGTCGGTGGTGACTGGGCACCGGTAGATGATATCCGCTTCCGCGCTAGCTATCAGCAGGCCGTTCGCGCCGCCAACGTGGTTGAACTGTTCTCCGCCCAAGCAGAAGGCCTATTCGACCTGGCCGCAGATCCATGCGGCGCGTCCAAGAGCGCAACCTTGGCCCAATGTTCCGCGACTGGCGTTCCTGCAGCCAATTATGGCAATGGCGCGGCTTTAGATAGTCCGGCCAACCAGTACACTCTGCTGGGCGGTGGCAATCCTAATCTTAACCCCGAAGAGTCTAAGACCAAGACCTTTGGTGTTGTGCTTTCGCCTCAATTCTTGCCGTCGTTCAACATGTCGGTCGACTATTTTGATATAGAGATCGAAAAGACCATCGATACCTTCGGTTCTGAAAATACGCTCAACGCCTGCTACAAGCTCAATCTGGCCTTTGCCTGTAAGAGCATCCACCGCAATGGGCTTGGCCAACTTTGGACCAATGGCGGCTATATTGACGATCTCTCAATCAATATCGGTGCTCTGAAGACCAGCGGTTACGATATCAATGCCAACTACAAGCTCGACCTCGATCTGGTCGGCCTTAAGGGAATGGGCAATGTCGCCTTTAACCTGGTTGGGACCTATCTGAACAAGCTCGAAACCACGCCCAATGCCATCACCCCGAAATATGATTGTGTTGGCTTCTTTGGCAGCGTTTGCGGTACGCCCAATCCCAAGTGGCGTCACCGTGTCCGTGCCACATGGCAGAGCCCTTGGAATGCTGATCTGGCCCTGACCTGGCGTTATTATGACGAGGTCGAACTCTACGGTAACACCGCCAAGCGCGTCGATGCCAAGTTCGAGGCTCAAAACTATCTCGACATCTCAGGCGATATCCGGGTTGGTGACACCACCAAGTTTCGCTTTGGTATCAATAACGTCCTCGATCGGGATCCGCCCCTGTCGGCCAATGCGTCCGGCGGTAACGGCAACACCTATCCTCAAACCTATGATGCCTTGGGTCGCTATCTCTTCATCGGCGTCACCAAGGACTTCTAAGGTCTAGGGGCCATTCAACTCAGGGGGCGGCGGGTCAAATCGGCTCGCCGCCCTTTTGGCTTCCAGTTGCATAGACCAAATACCATGACCCAAACCGCCAGCCCCGACCGATCCAACCTCTTGGCCAACGCCATGATGGCGCTTCAACAGGGAGACCATGGCCAAGCCCTGCAGATCTTGCAGGCCCTGCAAGCGTTAGACCCGAACGATCTGGATCTGATGCTCAATGTGGCTCTGGCCCATCGGGTGGCTGGAAATTTGCCTGCTGCGGTCGAGGTGTTGGACGCGGTTTTGGGCATCGATCCCTACCAATTTATGGCGCTCCTATCGAAAGCGGCGAT